>NZ_QBIZ02000015.1:0-131330 GCF_003057735.2 Pseudomonas sp. RIT411 | reverse complement strand
TTATTTTACGACTGAGTTACAGCGGATCAATTCGGCCATGTCCCTGACCGCCTGCTTGAAGCCGACGAAGACCGCCTGGGCGACGATGGCATGGCCGATGTTCAGCTCGTTGATACCCGGCAGCGCCGCGATGGGCTGGACATTATGGTAGTGCAGGCCATGACCGGCATTGACCACCAGCCCGAGGCCGGTGGCAAATTCCACCGCCCTGGCCAGGCGCTGCAGCTCATGGGCCTGCGCTTCCTGGGTCTCGGCTTCGGCATAGCGACCGGTGTGCAACTCGATCACCGGAGCACCGCTGTCCTTGGCCGCCTGGATCTGCTGCAGATCGGGATCTATAAAGAGGGACACCTCGGAAGCGGGCAGTGCGGCGATGGCGTCACGGATGCGCTGCACCTGACCCAGCACATCCAGGCCACCTTCGGTGGTCAGCTCTTCCCGGCGCTCGGGCACCAGGCAGACGTGCTCGGGCCGGATCTCCTGGGCGAAGGCCAGCATCTCGGGGGTCAGGGCGACCTCGAGATTCATGCGGGTCTGCAGGAGGTCGCGCAGCAGGCGGACATCCCGCTCCTGAATATGGCGACGGTCCTCGCGCAGGTGCAGGGTGATGCCATCCGCCCCTGCCTCCTCGGCATCCAGCGCCGCCTTGACCGGATCGGGATAGCGGGTACCCCGGGCCTGGCGCAGGGTGGCGACATGATCGATGTTGACGCCCAACAGAACACGACTGAACTCTTTCATGGCTTATTCACTTGGCTTGGCGAACAATTCGCGACTCATCAGGGGTTTGCTGCCCAGGTGCGGCGCCAGGGCCTGGCGCATCAGGCGCTTGGCAGCGCGGACTACGGTGGGATCGTCCCACTCGCCACGCTCCAGTGCCAGGATTTCCGCGCCAGCCAGACAGCCCGGGCGAACCTCGTCGACGGCTTCGAAGCCCTGGTCCGGAATGAAGCGATAGAGGCGCTGGGCGTCGATGGCCTGGCCATCCAGCGCCAGCGACAGCGAGAAGCCGTAGCCCAGCAGGTCGAGCAGGCGCCATTCGAAGGTACGCAGCAGGGGCTCGACCGGCCGCCCCTGGGCAAGAGCGGCCAGGGTCAGGCCATAGAGGTCGAAGAGCGCGGGATAGGGATCTTCGGCGGGCAGTAGCCGGACCAGCAGCTCATTCATATAGAAGCCGCTGAACAGCGCCTGCCCCTGGAGCAGATAGGGCGGCGCCAGGGCCGCCACCCTTTGCAGATTCTTCAACTCCCCTCGCCCACTGAGCTGAGCCTCGAGGGGAATGAAGGGCCTGGCCAGACTTCCGGAGCGGGAGCGGGCCGCGCGCAACACCGTACGGACCCGGCCGAAGGCGCCGAACACGTCCACCAGCGCACTGCTTTCCCGATAGGGACGCGCATGCAGGACGAACAGCGGCTCGGACGCCTGCATCGCTAGAGGTCGGAATAACCCAGAGAGCGCAGGGCGCGCTCGTCATCGGACCAGCCGCCTTTGACCTTGACCCAGAGATTGAGCATGACCTTGGCGTCGAACAGGGTTTCCATGTCCTGGCGGGCTTCCTGGCCGATGCGCTTGATGCGCTCGCCGGCCTGGCCGATGAGGATCTTCTTCTGGCCATCGCGCTCGACCAGGATCAGGCCGTGGATGTGCAACACCCCGTTGTCGTACTTGAATTCCTCGATCTCGACGGCAACCTGGTAGGGCAATTCCGCCCCCAGCTGACGCATGATCTTTTCGCGGATCAGCTCGGCCGCGAGGAAGCGACTGGATCGGTCGGTGATCTGGTCTTCGGGGAAGAAGTGCTCGCCCTCCGGCAGGCGCTCGGCGACCAGCTCTTCGAGGGCGTCGAGATTGTGGCCGTGCTGGGCGGAGATCGGAATGAGCGTGGCTTCCGGCAGTTGCTCCTGCAGCCACTGCAGGTGCGGCAGCATGTCGGCCTTGTCGTCCAGACGATCCATCTTGTTGACGGCGAGCAGCACCGGGCACTTCACGAAGCGGACCCGCTCCAGCACCATCTGGTCTTCGTCGGTCCAGCGGGTACGATCGACCACGAACACCACGACGTCCACATCGCGCAGGGCGGTGACGGCCGTCTTGTTCATGAAGCGGTTGAGCGCCTTCTGGTTTTCCTTGTGCAGACCGGGGGTATCCACATAGATGGTCTGCACCTCACCCTCGGTCTTGATGCCGAGCATGTTGTGCCGGGTGGTCTGCGGCTTGCGCGAGGTGATGGCCAGCTTCTGCCCGAGGATATGGTTGAGCAGCGTGGACTTGCCGACGTTGGGACGGCCGACGATGGCGACGTAGCCGCACCGCGATGCCTTCAGCTCATCATTCATGACCATTCTCCACGCCCAGGGCGATCAAGGCCGCCGAGGCGGCTATCTGTTCGGCGATACGGCGACTGGCGCCCTGCCCCGTCGTCTTTTCGTTGAGCATGGCGATCTCGCATTCGACAAAGAAGACCCGGCAATGGGGCTCTCCTTCGATGGCGACCACCTCGTAGCGCGGCAGGTCGCACGCCCGCGCCTGGAGAAACTCCTGCAGCCGGGTCTTGGGATCCTTGTTGGTATCCACCGGCGTCAGCTCCCGCAGTTGCGGGCCGAGCCAGGCCATGACCCGATCCTTGGCCGCATCCATGCCGGCATCCAGATAGATGCCGCCGATCAGGGCTTCCATGGCATCGGCAAGAATGGATTCGCGACGGAAGCCGCCGCTCTTCAGCTCACCAGACCCCAGGCGCAGGTAGTCACCCAGCTCGAAGCTGCGCGCCAGCAAGGCCAGGGTCTCGCCTTTCACCAGCTTGGCGCGCAGGCGGGACAGCTGGCCTTCGCGGGCCTGGGGGAAATGATCGTAGAGGGCTTCGCCGATGATGAAGTTGAGGATGGCGTCGCCGAGGAATTCGAGGCGTTCATTGTTGCGACCGGCAAAGCTGCGGTGCGTGAGGGCGAGCAGCATCAGGTCCGGGTCCTTGAAGGTATAACCCAGCCGACGCTCGAGGCGATCTAGAGATAATGTCACGGGAGATTTATACGGAAATCACGATTGAAACGAACGACCAGATCGATGTTGCGGATCAGGTGTTCACGTTTTTCATAGTCGAGGTGGATCTGCAGGTGGTTGCCGTCGGCTTCGACGCGCATGGCCTTTTGCAGATCGAGATCGCGGATGTCGTTCACCTGCATACCCTTCCCCACGTAGCTGTAGACGTCGGACACGCTGCGAATCTGGTTATCGGGGTTGTCGCCGATGGATTCGATGACCTTGGTCAGAGCATTGTAGTCCAGGTAATGCGGTACGAGCTTCATGGCCGTACTGGCCAGGAAGGCGATGACGCAGAGTGCGAGCAGACCACCGAGAAACGACAGCCCCTGCTGACGCGACGGACGACCGGACACTCTGCGTTCATTCATCTGATGATACCTACGCGAGACAGGGTGGGCATGCTCTGCAGCTTGGGCTCGGGCCAGCTCAGCCAGACGGCGAAGGCCTTGCCGACGATGTTGCGGTCGGGGACCATGCCGAGCAGGTCACGGGGAATGTTGGGATCGTCCCAGTAGCGACTGTCGTTGGAGTTGTCGCGGTTGTCACCCATCATGAAGTAGTGACCGGCCGGCACCTTCCACTCGTGGTCGGGCTCCATGCGGTAGCGGGTCATCTCTTCGCGGATCAGGTGCTCGGTCTTGCCGAGCTGCTCCTTGAACAGCTTGACGCTGCCCAGCGAACCCGGCTCGTCACCCACCAGTTCCTCGCTGACGCGCTGGCCGTTGATGTACAGCTGCTTGTCGCTGGTATAGCGGATGGTATCGCCCGGCACCCCGATGACGCGCTTGATGTAGTTGACGCTGGGATCGCTGGGATAGCGGAACACCATGACGTCGCCACGCTGCGGATCACCGATCGGGATGACCTTGAGGTCGATCACCGGCAGGCGGATGCCGTAGGCGAATTTGTTCACCAGGATGAAGTCGCCCACTTCCAGGGTCGGCTTCATGGAGCCCGAAGGAATCTGGAACGGCTCCACCAGGAAGGATCTTAGGATCAGCACGATGGCCAGGACGGGAAAGAACGACTTCCCGTACTCGACCAGGGCCGGTTCCTTGTTCAACTGCTCCAGTACCGCGGGATCAGGCTCGCTGACCTGCTGCCCGTAGGTCTGGATCGCCTTGCGACGACGCGGTGCGAGCACCAGCAGATCGATGAGTGCCAGGGCGCCGCAGACGGCGACCGCGAGAACCAGCAACAGAGGGAAGTTCCAGGACATGGGCTTCAGCTATCCACCTTGAGCACGGCCAGGAAGGCCTCTTGAGGAATCTCTACGCTACCAACCTGCTTCATGCGCTTCTTGCCCGCCTTCTGCTTTTCCAGCAGCTTGCGCTTACGGGACACGTCACCGCCGTAGCACTTGGCCAGAACGTTCTTGCGCAGCGCCTTGACCGTGGTCCGGGCCACGATCTGACCGCCGATGGCCGCCTGGATCGCCACGTCGAACATCTGCCGCGGGATCAGCTCCTTCATCTTCTCGGTCAGGGCGCGACCCTTGTAGTGCGCCTTGTCGCGATGGACGATCAGCGCCAGGGCATCGACCTTCTCGCCGTTGATGAGGACGTCGAGCTTGACCAGGCTGGCGGCTTCGAAGCGATCGAAGCTGTAGTCCAGCGACGCATAGCCACGGCTCACCGACTTGAGGCGGTCGAAGAAGTCCAGGACCACCTCGTTCATCGGCAGGTCGTAGCTGACCTGCACCTGACTGCTGAGGAACTGCATGTCGCGCTGGACGCCACGCTTCTCGATGCACAGGGTGATGACGTTGCCCAGGTGCTCCTGGGGTACCAGGATGTTGGCGCGCACGATGGGCTCGCGCATCTCGGCGACGGAGGCCAGGTCTGGCAGCTTGGACGGGTTGTCGACATAGATGATGCTGCCATCCTTGAGCACCACCTCGAAGACCACGGTCGGCGCGGTGGTGATGAGGTCGAGATCGTATTCGCGCTCCAGGCGCTCCTGGATGATCTCCATGTGCAGCATGCCGAGGAAGCCGATGCGGAAGCCGAAGCCGAGGGCCTCGGAGCTTTCCGGCTCGTATTGCAGGGCCGCATCGTTGAGGGTCAGCTTCTGCAGGGCTTCGCGGAAGTCCTCGAAGTCGTCGGAACTGACCGGGAAGAGACCGGCGTAGACCTGCGGCTTGACCCGCTGGAAGCCCGGCAGCATGGCCACGTCCGGGGTGGCGCTGAGGGTCAGGGTGTCGCCGACCGGGGCGCCGAGGATTTCCTTGATGCCGGCGATGATGAAGCCCACTTCGCCCGCCTTGAGATCGACCGTCTCGGTGTGCTTGGGCGAGAAGACGCCGACGCTGTCGACCTGGTGCACCTTGCCGGTGGACTTGACCAGGATCTTGTCGCCCTTCTTGACCCGCCCGTGCTTGACGCGCACCAGCGAGACGACGCCCAGGTAGTTGTCGAACCAGGAGTCGATGATCAGCGCCTGCAGGGGCGCGTCGATCTCGCCCTCGGGCGGTGGAATGACCTTGACCAGTTGCTCGAGGACATCGGGCACGCCCATGCCGCTCTTGGCACTGCAGGGCACGGCGTCGGTGGCATCGATGCCGATGATGTGCTCGATCTCGGCCTTGACCTTGTCCGGCTCGGCCTGGGGCAGGTCCATCTTGTTCAGCACCGGCATGACCTCGAGGCCCTGCTCGATGGCGGTGTAGCAGTTGGCGACCGACTGGGCTTCCACGCCCTGCCCCGCATCCACCACCAGCAGGGCGCCTTCGCAGGCGGCCAGCGAACGGCTGACTTCATAGGTGAAGTCGACGTGGCCGGGGGTGTCGATGAAGTTGAGCTGGTAGGTCTTGCCGTCCTGGGCCTTGTAGTACAGCGTGACGCTGTGGGCCTTGATGGTGATGCCGCGCTCGCGCTCGAGATCCATGGAATCCAGGACCTGGGCCTCCATTTCTCGGTCGCTCAAACCACCACAGATCTGGATGAACCGATCCGCAAGCGTCGACTTGCCGTGATCGATGTGGGCGATGATGGAGAAATTGCGGATATGGCTCAGATCACTCACGAATCAGCACTCGAATAGCCAGCAGCGGAACATCCGCCGGGAAAATAGCGGGGGAGTTTACCTGAATGCGGCAAACAAGGGGACTCGCGCCGTTCGAGCGGACAAAAAGAAGGGGCAGTCGCCTGCCCCTCGCTTCGTCCCCTGCCGTTACTTGCCCGGCAGTTTGAAGGTGATGAAGCTGGCGCGACCCTCACGCACCACGCGCATCGAAATGGAGCGCCCTGCCGGCAGTGCCGAGGTGATTTTCTCGAAGGCGGCGGCGGATTCGATGGGCTGATTGTTGAGGTGGGTGATGACGTCGCCCGGACGCAGGCCGATGGCCGCGGCAGGACCGTCGCCACTGAGCTTGTTGATGACCACGCCGCCCTGGATGTCCAGGGTCTTCTTCTGCTCGGCGGTCAGGTTGGCCACGGCGATGCCCAGGCGATTGCTGGCCCGATCGGACCCGCGCTCGCCGCCGGAAGCGGCCTGGTCGTCCTTGGGCATGTCGCCCACGGTAACGCTCAGGTTTTGCCGCTTGCCTTCACGGATGATCTCCATGTCGGCCTTGGCACCCGGCTTGAGATTGCCGATCAGGTGCGGCAGGTCGGCGGATTCTTCGATCTTCTGGCCATTGACCGAGAGGATGACGTCGCCGACCTTGATGCCGCTCTTGGCCGCGGGACCATCGTCCAGGGTCTGGGCGACCAGGGCGCCGGCCGGACGATCCAGGCCGAAGGATTCGGCGAGATCCTTGTCCACTTCCTGGATGACCACGCCCAGCCAGCCGCGGCTGACCTTGCCTTCGGTCTTCAGCTGATTGGCCACGTTCATGGCGACGTCGATCGGAATGGCGAAGGACAGCCCCATGAAGCCACCGGAGCGGGTAAAGATCTGCGAGTTGATCCCGACCACCTCACCCTTGAGGTTGAACAGCGGACCGCCGGAGTTGCCCGGGTTGATGGCCACGTCGGTCTGGATGAAGGGCACATAGCTTTCGTTGGGCAGGCTGCGACCCTTGGCGCTGACGATACCGGCGGTGACCGAGTGATCGAAGCCGAAGGGCGAACCGATGGCCAGGACCCATTCACCGACCTTGAGCTGATCGGAATTGCCCAGCTTGAGGGTGGGCAGGTCCTTGGCGTCGATTTTCAGCAGGGCCACGTCGGTACGGGGATCCGCGCCGATCAGCTTGGCGGTGTGATCACTGCGGTCGGACAGCCGTACCAGGATCTCGTCGGCATCGGCGACCACATGGTTGTTGGTCAGAATGTAGCCGTCGGGCGAGATGATGAAGCCCGAGCCCAGGGACTGGGCCTGCTCCTGCTTGCCACGGGGACCGCGCGGCATCTGCGGGATGCTGCGCTCGAAGAATTCACGGATGCCTGGCGGCAGGCCTTCCAGATCGGGCATGGTCATGGCGCCGGCGCCACGACCTTCGGGAATTTTCTGGCGGGTGCTGATGTTGACGACCGCTGGAGATGCCGCCTCGACCAGGCCGGTGAAATCCGGCAGATCGGCCCGAGCCATGGCCGTCAGTCCCATCAGCCAGAGCCCCATCAGGGCGGCCGTGTAATGCTTTAGATTGCGCATGCGCGTGCAGCTCCACTCTATCCAATGACTTGAACACATCGCTGGCGACCTGCCTGCTCCGCAACGGCGGCACAGTCAGAGACGACTGGCAGCAGAAATAGCACGCCCTTGCTGAACGATAGCTTTCGAAGCATTTTGCGCCCCATCCGGACATCCGGCAGGCAAAAAAAACGGCGCCCGGAACAGAGTCCGGACGCCGTTTCGAGGTGAAGCCAGCGAATCAACGCTGGGCAGGGGCTTCCTGCTTTTCACCTGCCATCGGCTTGTCAGCCTTGGCTTCGGCATTCGCCTTGGTGCTTTCTTCGCTGAAGCTGGCCAGCACGGCCGGGCTACGCGCGGGTTGCGGGACGGTCAGCTGGCTCGGCGCCTGCTGGGCCAGACCCTGGGTGGAGACGTCGGACTGGTTGTACATCCGCACGCCTGCCAGTACGGCGAAGGTCACGGACGCGGCGACCGCGACACGACCCAGGCTCGACCAGCCACTCTTGCGCGCCTGGGCAACGACGGGCGCTGCCGGGGCTGCGACGGCCTCATCACGCTCCAGCGTGGTGGTGACGCCTTTGGCGATATCCAGATTCGGCAGCATGGGCTCACCGCGAATCACGGCGCTGACCATGGCGTAGCGCGACCAGGTGGCGCGCAATTCCGGGTCCTTGCTGACCTCGGCGATGACACGCCGGGTTTCGAATTCGTCCGCTTCGTTATCCATAACAGCGGACAGGGATTCCAGCAGGGCTTCACGACTCATACGTATTACCTCTCTAAAAGCTGTCGCCGCTGTCTATGCATCACGCAGCAGGGGCTGCAATGCTTTGTCTATCGCTTCCCGAGCTCGGAAAATCCGAGACCGGACCGTTCCCACCGGACATTGCATGACGTTCGCAATGTCCTCGTAGCTGAGGCCTTCGAACTCACGAAGGGTCAGCGCGGTGCGCAGATCTTCCGGGAGCTGCTGGATGGTCCGATGCACGGTGGCTTCGATCTCATCCCGCAAAAGGGACCGCTCTGGGGACTCGATATCCTTTAGAGCATGGTCGCCTTCATAAAATTCCGCATCTTCGGCACTGACGTCGCTGTCCGGTGGACGACGACCCCGGGCAACCAGATGGTTCTTTGCCGTGTTGATGGCAATGCGATAGAGCCAGGTGTAGAAAGCACTATCGCCACGGAAGTTCCCGAGCGCGCGATAGGCTTTGATGAAAGCCTCCTGAGCGACGTCCTGGGCTTCCTGGGTATCGTGGACGAAACGCACGATCAGACCGAGAATCTTGTGCTGATACTTGAGCACCAGCAGATCGAAGGCACGCTTGTCACCGCGCTGTACGCGCTCGACCAGTTGTTGATCCTGCTCCTGGGTGGGCAGGGCTTGCTTGCTGTCCTTGGCTTGCAGCTCGGTATCGTCCTTGCTTTCACTATCGACGCGCGCTGCTAGACTGGGCTGTTGCACGAAAGTTCTCCCCTCCACAGCAGTTAATGAGCGAGCACTAAGATGGCTGCTGATCGCTCCTGGGTGTCACTGAATTAGCTTTGGCAGATGGCCCATTCTCGTCTTGGCGTTCCGGCCGCACGGATGAGCAATTATCTGTACATAGACCCCGCCTGACGCCCGCGAGTTCCCTGCCGATCCATCCGATGGCTATGCCGTCAGCCGCCTTGTTCCTATACTCGCCGTCCCGGTGAGAAGGAAACGTCATGGCGCGTCATCTGGAATTCGATGTCCTGGTAATCGGCAGTGGCGCCGCGGGCCTGACGCTCGCGCTCAATCTACCGGCGACGCTGTCCATCGCGGTCTTGAGCAAGGGCGAACTGGCGCATGGTTCGACCTACTGGGCGCAGGGTGGCGTCGCCGCCGTACTGGACGAAGGCGACACCGTCGAAGCGCATGTACAGGATACCCTAGTCGCGGGCGCCGGGTTGTGCGACGAGGAAGCCGTGCGCTTCACTGTGGAGCACAGCCGCGAGGCCATGCAGTGGCTGATCGACCAGGGCGTGCCCTTCACCCGCGAGCAGGACGCCGGCAAGGGCGGCCTGGGCTTTCACCTGACCCGCGAAGGCGGCCACAGCCACCGGCGCATCATCCACGCGGCCGATGCCACCGGCATGGCCATCTTCGACACCCTGCTGCGCACCGCCGAAGGCCGGCCCAACATCCAGTTGCTCAGTCAGCGGGTGGCGGTGGATCTGATCACCACGGAAAAGCTCGGCCGGCCGGGCGCGCGCTGCCTGGGCGCCTATGTGCTCGACCGGACCAGCGGCCAGGTCGATACCCTGCACGCGCGCTTCACGGTGCTGGCCACCGGCGGCGCCAGCAAGGCCTACCTCTATAGCACCAATCAGGACAGCGCCAGCGGCGACGGCATCGCCATGGCCTGGCGCGCCGGCTGTTCGGTGGCCAACCTGGAATTCAACCAGTTCCACCCCACCTGCCTCTATCACCCCCATGCGCGCAGCTTTCTGATCACCGAAGCCCTGCGTGGCGAAGGCGCCGTCCTGCGTCTGCCGGATGGCGAACGCTTCATGCCGCGCTTCGACCCCCGCGCCGATCTCGCCCCACGCGACGTGGTGGCGCGCGCCATCGACCACGAGATGAAGCGCCTGGGCATCGATTGCGTCTTTCTCGACATCAGCCACAAGCCGGCGGACTTCGTGCAGGAGCACTTTCCCACGGTCTATCGCCGTTGCTTGGAACTGGGCATCGACATCACCCGGGATCCGATCCCGGTGGTGCCGGCCGCGCACTACACCTGCGGCGGGGTGCGCGTCGACCAGCACGGGCGCGCGGACCTCGGCGGCCTCTATGCCATTGGCGAAACCAGCTGCACCGGTCTGCACGGTGCCAATCGCATGGCCAGCAATTCGCTGCTGGAGTGCTTCGTCTATGCCCGCTCGGCGGCGCTGGACATCCAGGCGCAAGCGGCCGAGATCGCCATGCCGCACGACCTGCCCGACTGGGACGCCAGCCAGGTGACGGACTCGGACGAGGACGTGGTGATCGCCCACAACTGGGACGAGTTGCGGCGCTTCATGTGGGACTATGTGGGCATCGTGCGCACCACCAAGCGGCTGGTGCGCGCCCGCCATCGCATTCGCCTGCTGATGGACGAGATCGACGAGTTCTACAGCAACTACAGGGTCAGTCGCGACCTGATCGAACTGCGCAACCTGGCGCAGGTGGCGGAGCTGATCATCGAAAGCGCTCTCGCCCGCCAGGAGAGTCGCGGTCTGCACTTCACCCTGGACTATCCGCAACTGGCTAGCAGCGCCCGGGACACTATTCTGGTGCCGCGAACCGGCGCGGAGCGAAGCGAAGTCTGACTCTCAGACGGCGGTGGGCGTCCGCGGCGAGGCTGTCGCAGGCGATGCAGAGACTGCGGGTACGTCTCGCCGCTGGCAGTCGATAGCGCAGGACCACCAGCCGCGGCAGGGCCAGGCTGTCCGGGCGCAGCTGGATGGCCTGCCAGCCGGTCGCCGGCGACCACAGCTGCCAGCCTTCTGCGCCATGGCGCAAACCGCGCGGCACCTCTGGACAGCGCTGCTGGAGCTGGCGCTGGCGCACCCGGTGCCAGGACCAGAGCGCCAGCAGCGTCAGGAGTGGCTTGAGCGTCCAGGGAATGGCCGTAAGCCAGGGACAAATCCCCGCGGCGAACGCGGCCAGGGCATGCAGTCGCAGGAGCCCGGCGGAGGCGCTCCAGCGACATTCGAAGGGCTCAAGCCGGCTGGACACGGTCCAGGATCATGCGCACGATGATCTGCAGATCGGCGTCTTCCGGCTCACCGCGCTGCATGAACCAGTGGAACATGTCCTGATCCTCGCACTCGAGCAGCTTGCGGTAGCGTGCCTGGTCTTCCGCGCCCAGGGAGGCATAGACCTCCTTGACGAAGGGCACCAGCAATACATCCAGTTCCAGCATGCCGCGGCGGCTGTGCCAGTACAATCTGTTGAGTTCGGTAGCTTCGGTACTCATGGGGACTCCTGCGACAATCGGCGCAGTATAAGCCCGAAGCGCCCCGCCGCGCAGTGCGCCTGACATTCCCCCTGGGCGAGCCTATGATGAGCGGCTTCACTCGACAGGGAGCTGCAGCCGCAATGGCCGACTTGCCGTATTTCTGCCGCTTGACCCACGAAGGCGTCCTGGCCATCCACGGGGTCGATGCGACCAAGTTTCTCCAGGGGCAGGTCACCTGCAACCTCAATTATCTCGCTGACGACCAGGCCGGCCTGGGAGGGCGCTGCACGCCCAAGGGACGGCTGGTCTCCAGCTTCCGCATCATCAAGCAGGCCGACGGCTATCTGCTGGCGATGGCCGCGGAGCTGGTCGAGCCGCTGCTGACCGATCTGAAGAAATATGCGGTCTTCTCCAAGTCGGTGCTGACCGACGAAAGCGCGCAATGGCAACGGCTGGGACTTTCGGCCGCCGGCTTCGCCAGCGCCTATCCCGACGTGGCGCTGGGCGAGCAGGCCAATGCCGTGGCGCCGCTCGAAGGCGGCTTCGCCCTGCGGTTGGAGGATAGTCGGGTAGAGACCTGGCGCGCGGCCGACGCAGCGGCGCCGGCGCTGCCGGAGGTGGCACTCGACGAATGGCTGCTGGCCCAGGTACGGGCTGGCGTGGGCCAGGTGTTCGGCGCGACCCGCGAGCTGTTCGTCCCGCAGATGATCAATCTGCAGGCGCTGGATGGCGTGAGCTTTCGCAAGGGTTGCTACACCGGCCAGGAGATCGTCGCGCGCATGCAGTACCTGGGCAAGCTCAAGCGGCGCCTCTATCGCCTCGCCAGCAGCGAGCGCCCCCCTGCCGTGGGTACCGAGCTGTTCTCGCCGGTGCATGGCAGCAGCGTGGGCGAGGTGGTGCTGGCCGCGGCCAGCCCGGAGGGTTGCGAATTCCTGGCGGTGCTGCAGGGCGATGCCGCCGAGGACGGACGTGTCTCGGTGGGCAGCTCGGACGGGCCAAACTGCCGTTTACTCGATTTGCCCTACTCACTCGATAGCGATCGTGAAATAAAGCGCTGAAGGTTGGGATCGCCTTTATCCGCTCCTCACACAGGTACGTCATGACTCCTCTTGCCGAAAAAGTTGTCCAGGATCTTCTCCACGCGATAGACACCGATCGCGTGGTGCTGCCCACCCTTCCCGAGGTGGCACTAAAGGTCAGAGAAGCGGCCGAAGACCCCAACGTGGGCGTTGCCGAGCTGAGCCGGGTGATCGCCATGGACGCCGCCCTGACGGCGCGCCTGATCAAGGTGGTCAACAGCCCGCTCCTGCGCACCAGCAAGGAGATCACCGACCTGCAGATGGCGGTCGGGCGCCTGGGTATCAACTACACGGCGAATCTGGCCACGGGCCTGGCCATGCAGCAGATGTTCCAGGCCACCAGCGACGCCGTGGATCGCAAGATGCGCGAGGTCTGGAGCCAGGGCACCGAGATCGCCGCCATCAGCCATGCGCTGTGCAAGAAGTACACGCGATTGATGGCCGACCGCGCCCTGCTCGCCGGCCTGGTGCACCAGATCGGCGTGCTGCCGATCCTGACCTATGCCGAAGAACAGGAAGACCTGCTGGCCAACGCCATCACCCTCGACCAGGTGACGGCGCGCATTCATCCGCAGATCGGCGAACGCATTCTCAAGGTCTGGGATTTCCCGGCCGACATCGCCTGCGTACCGCGGGAATATCTGGCGCTGGAGCGGCAGCCCGCGGCGGCCGACTACGCCGATATCGTGCAGGTCGCGACCCAGCTGCACGCGCAGCGCCAGGGTCAGCAGGAGATCGCGGTCCAGGCGCTGCCCGCCGGTATCCGCCTGGGGCTGAACAACCAGCCGGATCCGGCCCAGGATCAGTCCTTCTGGGACGCGGTGGAACAGTCGCGCACCCTGCTCGGCTGAGCCTAGGCTTCCTCGGCGGGAAATTCGACCCGCACCCGCAGTCCGCCGAGCGCGCCGTCCAGCAACTGGATGCGCGCCCGGTGGGCGGCGCAGATCTCACCGACGATGGCCAGTCCCAGACCGGCCCCCCCGGATTGCGGATCCAGACGCTGAAAGCGCTCGAAAACCTTGGCCCGCGCATTGGCCGGAATGCCGGGACCGTCATCCTCGACTTCCAGTACCGCCGGGGCCAGCACCCGCACCACGATGTTGCCACCTGGCTGACTGTGCGCCAGGGCGTTTTCCACCAGATTGCAGAGCAGCTCGTTGAGCAGTGTCGGCTCGCCGATCACCGGCGCCTTGGCGAAGGGCTCGAAGGCCAGGGCGACGCCCTTGGCATGGGCCAGGGGTGCCAGCGCCATGGCCAGTTCCCTGGCCAGGTCGCTGAGTTCCAGGCGTTCGGCGCCGCCTTCGGCGATGGCCTGGGCGCCGCTCTCGATCCGCGCCAGGGACAGCAGCTGGTTGGCCAGGCGCGCCAGGCGATCGGTGCTGGCGCGGGTCTCTTCCAGGGTGGCGTACCAGGCCTGGGACTCGCGTTCGCGCAGGCCCAGCTCGACCCGCGCCTTGATCGCCGCCAGCGGGGTACGCAATTCGTGGGCGGCGTTGGCGATGAAGTCCGCCTGACGCTCGAACAGCCGCCGCAGGCGCAGGGTGAAGCCTTCCAGGGCATGCACCAGCGGCAGCAACTCCTGGGGCGCCCGCACCTCGGGCAGCGGCCGCAAGTCGTCCACGCCCCGCTCTTCCACGGCCTGGCGCAGACGCTCCAGTGGGCGCAGGGCGGCGCCGACCGCCATCCACACCAGCAGGATGGCACCTAGCCCCATCAGTCCGAGGCGGATCAGGGTGTCGGTGAGCAGGCTGCGGGCCACCTCCTCGCGGGCTTCGGCGGTCTCGGCGACGCGGATCTCGGCCATGCCGGTGAGATCCGGCTGGCTGACCGGCTGGGCCAGGCTGACCACCCGGACGTCCTTGCCGCGATAGGTGCTGTTGTAGAAGCGCGCCAGGGCCGGATAGTCGCGGGTCAGCGGAGCGTCCGCTGGCGGTGGTGGAATTTCTTCGTAGCCGGAGATCAGCCGGCCGCGGGTATCCAGCACCTGGTAGAAGATGCGCCCGACGTTGTCGTAGGCGAAATTGTCCAGGGCGATGTAGGGCACGTCGGCGCGCAGGGTGCCATTGGTGGCCGACAGGCCGGCGGCGATGGTGCGGGCCGAGGCCAGCAGCGTCCGGTCATAGGCCACGTCGGCCAGCCGCCGGCCATTGAGATAGGCGGCCAGGCTGCTGACTGCCAGGATCACCGCCAAGAGCACGACCAGTCGCAGCAGCAGTCGCCCACGCAGACTGCCAGCCGCCTTCGCCACTTCAGCCATGCTGCTCTTCCAGCAGATAGCCCAGGCCGCGGAAGGTGACGATGCGCACGGCGCCGGCTTCCAGCTTCTTGCGCAGGCGGTGGACGTAGATCTCGATGGCCTCGGGACTGGCTTCCTCGTCCAGGCCGAAGACCTGGGCGGCCAGTTGCTCCTTACTCATGACCCGTCCGGGGCGGGCGATGAGCGCGGCCAGCACGGCGTGCTCGCGCGAGGTGAGCGACAGCGACTCCTCGCCCAGGGTGAAGCGCGAGGTGTTGAGGTCATAGATCAGCGGGCCGCAGCGCTGCTGGCGATCGCCGCCCAGCACGCTGCGGCGCAGCAGGGCCTTGACCCGGGCTTCCAGTTCGGTGAGTTCGAAGGGCTTGGCCAGGTAGTCGTCGGCGCCTAGGTTGAGCCCCTGTACCCGATCCTTGACCTCGCCGCGGGCGGTGAGCATCAGCACCGGAAGGCGATCGCCGCGCTCGCGCAGGCGCGCCAGCACCTCGAAGCCATCCATGCGCGGCAGGCCGACATCGAGAATGGCCAGGGCATAGCTTTCGCTCTGCAGGGCCAGGTCGGCGGCCACGCCATCGTTGAGCAGATCGACGTTGAGTCCGGCATTCTTGAGCGCCTGGGCGACGCTTTCGGCCAGTGGCGGATGATCTTCGACCAATAGGATGCGCACGCTGACAGCTCCCGCTCAAAAAATCCGAGTTTACCGGATACCGGCCGGCTGGCCTGCAGCCGGAACCCCACTATCGCCGCCTTTCACATCTGAAAGGCTGTTGAAAGCTTGGCGGTCTAGAGTGAAAGGTAGCGGTCCCAGAACCGCATGATGCTTGCCCAAGCGCCACCCCTGGTTGGCCAACAACAATAACAAGCGGAACGACATCCATGCTCGCCCTCGCGCAGCTCCACGTGCTCCCGTATCTCTTCTCCGAACGATCGCCGCCCTGGCGAGCCTGAGCCGTGTCCGCCTGTCAGCTTCTGAAATAACAACAAAAGGAAGACGTCGATGAGCACCACCTTGCGCACCCTCACCCTGACCCTGGCCGCCTCCGTGCTGCTGTCCGCCCAGGCCATGGCCGAACCTAAGCGTCCCGAATGCATCGCCCCGGCCTCCCCGGGTGGCGGCTTCGACCTGACCTGCAAGCTGGCCCAGAGCGGCCTGGTGGAAGCCAAGCTGCTGGACAAGCCCATGCGCGTGACCTACATGCCCGGCGGCGTGGGCGCGGTGGCCTACAACACCGTGGTGGCCCAGCGGCCGGCGGACGGCGATACCATCGTCGCCTTCTCCAGCGGTTCGCTGCTGAACCTGGCGCAAGGCAAGTTCGGTCGCTTCGACGAGAAGGCCGTGCGCTGGCTGGCGGCAGTGGGCGCCAGCTATGGCGCCATCGCGGTCAAGGCCGATTCGCCCTACAAGACCCTGGGTGACCTGGTCGAGGCGCTGAAGAAGGACCCGAGCAAGGTGGTGATCGGCTCCGGCGGTACCGTGGGCAGCCAGGACTGGATGCAGACCGCGCTGATCGCCAAGGCTGCCGGCATCAATCCCAAGGACCTGCGCTACGTGGCTCTGGAAGGCGGCGGCGAGATCGCCACCGCGCTGCTGGGTGGCCACATCCAGGTCGGCAGCACCGACATCTCCGACTCCATGCCCCATGTCGAGGCCGGCAACATGCGCCTGCTGGCGGTCTTCGCCGAGCAGCGCTTCGACGAACCGGCGATGAAGGACATCCCCACCGCGCGCGAGCAGGGCTACGACATCGTCTGGCCGGTGGTCCGCGGCTTCTATGTGGGCCCGAAGGTCACCGACGAGCAGTACAACTGGTGGAAGACCAGCTTCGACAAGCTGCTGGCCTCCGACGACTTCGCCAAGCTGCGTGATCAGCGCGAACTCTTCCCCTTCGCCATGACCGGCTCCGAGCTGGACGCCTATGTGCAGAAGGAAGTCGCGCGCTACCGCGGCATGGCCAAGGAATTCGGCCTGATCCAGTAACGAGCCCCCGCCCCTGGCGCCCTTCCGGGCGCCTTTGAGGATGTCGACATGATCTTCCAACGCGCCTTCATGGCGGTCTGGCTGGTGGCCGGACTCGTCATGCTGTTCATCGCCCGGGATTACCAGGCGCCCTTTTCCTACGAGCCGGTCGGTCCGCGGGCCTATCCGATGCTGATGTTCGGGCTGATGAGCCTGGGCCTGGCCTATCTGATCATCCGCCCCACGCCGATCGGCGATGGCGAAGACCAGAAACCGCTGGACGCCTCCTCGCTGCGCAAGGTAGTGGCCTGCTGCGCCATCCTGCTGGGCTATGCCCTGACCTTCCAGCCGCTGGGCTTCCCCTTGAGCGCCTTCATCACCGCCACCCTCTGCGGTCTGCTCTACGGCGGTCGCCTGATGCCCTGCGCCCTGGTCAGCCTGCTGCTCGCCATCGGCCTCTATGTGCTGTTCGACCGGGTGATGGAAGTCCCCCTTCCCCTTGGCGTGCTGGAATTCCTGGAGGGCTGACATGGATACCTTGAATTTTCTGATGCAGGGCTTCGGCGTCGCCATGACGCCGACCAACCTGATCGTGGCCCTCATCGGCACCCTGATCGGCACCGTGGTCGGCCTGCTGCCGGGTCTCGGGCCGATCAACGGCATCGCCCTGCTGATCCCGGTGGCCTTCGCCCTGGGTCTGCCGCCGGAGACTTCGCTGATCCTGCTGGCGGCGGTCTATCTGGGCTGCGAATACGGCGGGCGGATCTCCTCGATCCTGCTAAACATCCCCGGCGAAGCCGCGACCATGATGACCTGCCTGGACGGCTATCCGCTGGCCCGCCAGGGCATGGCGGGCGTGGCCCTGTCGCTGTCGGCCTGGAGCTCCTTCATCGGCGCCTTCATCGCCACCTGCGGCATGGTGCTGTTCTCGCCGCTGCTGGCGAAATGGGCAATCGCTTTCGGTCCGGCGGAATACTTCGCGCTGATGGCCCTGGCCATCCTCAGCCTCTCCGGCATGGCCGCCGAGAAGCCGGTCAAGACCCTGGTCGCCGCCCTCTTCGGCCTGGCCATCGCCTCCGTGGGCATCGATGCCAACAGCGGCGTCTACCGCTTCACCTTCGACAACGTGCACCTGGCCGACGGCATCGACTTCGTGATCCTGGTGCTGGGTCTGTTCTCGGTGAGCGAACTGCTCCTGCTGCTGGAGCAGACCCATCATGGCCAGGTCGCGGTCAAGGCCACCGGGCGCATGCTGTTCAACGTGCGCGAAGCGCGCAGCGTGTTCATGGTCAACCTGCGCAGCTCGGTGAGCGGCTTCATCATCGGCGTGCTGCCGGGTGCCGGCGCGACCCTGGCCAGTGCCCTGGCCTACACCACCGAGAAGCGCATGGCCGGTGCCGATGGCAAGTTCGGCAAGGGTGACCTGCGCGGCCTGGCAGCGCCGGAAACCGCCATCGGCGCGGCGGTGTGCGGCAACATGATTCCCATGCTGACCCTGGGCATCCCCGGCTCGGGCACCACCGCGGTGATGATCGGCGCCCTGACCCTCTACAACATCACCCCCGGCCCGCTGCTGTTCCAGAACGAGCCGAATCTGGTGTGGGGTCTGATCGCCTCGCTGTTCATCGCCAACGTGATGCTGCTGATCCTCAACGTGCCCATGGTGAAGATGTTCACCAAGATCCTCGAGGTGCCGAACTGGTCGCTGGCCCCGGCCATCGCCATCATCACCGGCATCGGCGTCTATGCGGTGCACGCCACCACCTTCGACCTGGTGCTGATGGTCTGCGTGGGCATCTTCGGCTACATCATGCGCAAGCTGGACTTCCCGCTGTCACCGCTGCTGCTGGGCTTCATCCTCGGCGAGCTGATGGAAACCAGCCTGAGACGCGCACTGTCGATCTCCAACGGCGACATGGGCATCCTCTGGCAGAGCGGCATCAGCCAGGCCATCTGGATCGTCTGCATCCTGATGGTGGCCCTGCCCTTCTACCGTGCCTGGCGCAAGCGTCGCGCGCCCAAGCCCGCGACCGTCTGAGGTCGGCGACACCCGCGCCCGCGGCCGGAGTCCTTCCGCCCGCGGGCTTTTTCGTTCAAGAAGTTTTGAAGCTCTTCTTCGGATAGATATCGTAGCGGCTGGACTTGCCCTCCAGCACGTAGCCGGGCTTGGCGCCTTCGATGGCCGGCGCCTTGCGCGGGCGCTTGACCACCACCCGGTGACTGGCGCGGGCCAGGGCCGCGGCCAGCAGCGCCGGGGCGTCCAGGTCGTCGCCCACCAGCGGCCGGAACAGGCGCATCTCCTTCTTCACCAGGGCGCTCTTGTCGCGGTGCGGGAACATGGGATCCAGGTAAATCACCTCGGGCACCTCGCCCTCACCGCGCTGCAGGTAGGCGGTGGAGTCGGCCTGCACCAGGGTCATCAGGGCGGCAATGGCGGCCGCCTCGTGATCCCGCGCGGCGCGGGCAAGGCCGTCTTCCAGCAAGGCAGCGATCAGCGGCTGGCGCTCGACCAGCGTCACCGCACAGCCCAGGGTGGCCAGCACGAAGGCGTCGCGCCCCAGACCCGCAGTGGCGTCGAGGATGCGCGGACGCACGCCCGGGCCGATCCCGACCGCCTTGGCGATCATCTGGCCGGCGCCGCCGCCGAACTTGCGCCGGTGCGCCGCCGCGCCCTCGACGAAATCCACCCGCACCGGACCCGGCGCCTCCGGGCCGCGCTGCACCAGTTGCAGGCCCTGGGCGCCCACCTGCACGGCGAATTCCTCGGTGGTGGCGCTGCCCAGGGGCAGGCCCAGGCGCGCGGCCCAGGCCGCGGCGGCCTCGGTGAAGGCGGGTTCCAGGGCTTCGACGATAAGCGCGGGGTGGGCGGTGGACATGGGCGACTCGCAGGCGAAAAGACCCGTCATTCTACCGGCAGACGCGAAAGCCACCCATGTCGACATGGAAATGATCGCGGTGCGCCGCGTTGTAGTCCGGTCCCAGGGTGGTATTGAAGGACCGGCAGGCCCCGTCGCGCACCAGCCGCAGGAAGCGCTGGGCCTGGGGATCGCCGGTCCAGTCCCGCGCCACGCTGATGCGCCGCCCATCGGCCAGGCGCAACCCGGCGATGTCCAGGGCATTGGCGGTGGCGTGCTGACTGCGCCGGCCACTGGCGCGGCCATAGATATTGCGGCAGGCGAAGCTGCCATAGTGCTCCACCTCGGCCACCCGCTGGCCATAGACGGCTTCGGCCGCCGGCTGCAGCGCCTGTCGCTCGAACAGCGCGAAGCTCACCGCCAGGGGACAGCTGGCGACAAAGCTGCCGCTGAGTCTCACCCCTTCACCGCGCTGGATGCGCACGGCCCGCTCCAGCGGACAGTCGGCCGACCCCGCATTGCCGCGCAATTCCCGATAGTTGAGCGCCGAGGTGGCCAGGGACGCCGCGCAATAGTCGGCATCGGCCTGCAGACGCCAGAGCTTGAGGCGAGTGACGGCATTGGTGGGGGCCTGGATATCCAGCGGCGCCCAGGGATTGTAGGCCGGCGGGATACGCAGCCAGCCTTGGTCGAAGGCGGTATGCAGACCGCCATAGAGCAGGATGACGAGACCGAGCAGGTGTCTGGCTTTCATGCGGCGCGCCGAAGGAGATTCGCGAGGCGGTAGACCTCATCTGACCGGAGC
Source organism: Pseudomonas sp. RIT411 (assembly GCF_003057735.2). NCBI lineage: Bacteria > Pseudomonadati > Pseudomonadota > Gammaproteobacteria > Pseudomonadales > Pseudomonadaceae > Pseudomonas > Pseudomonas sp. RIT411. The sequence goes on along the minus strand of NZ_QBIZ02000015.1, from coordinate 110,795 downwards.
GAGCCGCGGGAATGCCGGCGAAAACGTCGCCAAACGTATCGCGACAACCGGCGTGGGCTAGAGCAGACCGAGTTGTTCGGTGTCGGCGGTGCTCAGCTCGGGCAATGCCGGCAGACCGGGCAGGCGTTCGCGCAGCTGGGCATGGAATCTCAGGGCCAGCTCGGGCGCCTGGCGGTTGTCCGGGGTGTGCAGGAAGACATAGGGCACCTTGCCCGCTTCGATCCAGTCGGCCACCCGCGTGACCCACTTGGCCAGGTAGTAGTCGTTGGCGGCCAACTCCAGGCGGCCGATGAAGCGCACCTGGGGATGCTCGCTGAACGCCAGGGCGCGAGCCGGAACCCGCGGTTTCTTGGCTTGGGCCAGGCGCACGGCCGGCTCACTCGGATCGGCGCTGAACAGCGCGGCCGAATCCAGGCCGACGCGCTCCACGCCCAGGTCCATGAGCAGCCGGTTCAGGGCCCGCTCGGACTCGCCCTTGTCGAAAAAGGCCAGGTGCCGGACCTCCACCGCCAGGGCGCAACGCGGCGCCATGGCCGAGAGAAAGACCTGCAGTTCCTTGAGCCGATCGGGCCCGAAGCCCGCTGGCAGTTGCAGCCACAGGGGGCTGGCCCGTTCACCCAGGGGCGCCAGCAATTCGAGAAAGGTACGGGCGCTGGCGAGTTGCACCCGCAGATCCTCGGCATGGCTGATGTCGCGGGGAAACTTGGCGCAGAAGCGAAAGCCGGTCGGCATCAATTCGGCCCAGCGGCGGATGGTGTCCGCCGCGGGCCAGGCGTAGAAGGTGGTGTTGCCTTCCACAGCGTTGAACACCTGGGCGTAACGCGGCAGGAAATCACCCGGACGCAAGCCGTGGTAGAGGCTCTCGCGCCAGGCGTTGTCGTTCCAGGAGGGGCAGCCGAGAAAGTACGGCAGCATCAGGCGTAGAGGTCGAGGCCCACGACGCTGGAGGAGCCGTCCGGCTCGGCGCCGAAGGCGGCGGTGCTGCCGTAGCTGGCCAGGGCCTGCTGGGCACGGGCAGTGAGCTGACTGGCGAAGCGCCCTTCGCGCTCGCTGAGCACCAGGCCGTTACCGTTACCATTGTCGGCATCGGTCGCCGCAGCCGCTTCCACACGGCGGAGGGGTGCGACGTCGGGCCGGGGATTGCCTGCGGCCTCCCGGGCGATGGCATTCTGGCGGGCGTCCTCATCCTTCGCCACCTCGCGTACGGGCGTGACCGCGCGCGAGGAACGATTCAGGGGATAAGCAGAGGAGGCATAGCCGCTGTCAATGCGCATGGCAGGTCCCGAACGGATGGCACTACTCTAAGTAGGGTCGAAAGCTATGACAATCAAGGGCCGGACGCCCGTCGCGACCGGCGGACGAGCGGCATCTACAGCTTGGACGTCAGACTATTACGCGTGGTTTCCTGCCGTCAGACCGACTGCTTGGGAGTGGCGACCCGATCACGCAGATAAACGGGTTGCGCCGCTTCGGACTCGGCCGACACGGCTTCGCCGCGCTGCCAGGCGGTGGCCGCCAGAACCGCCAGGTCCCGGGCATGGGGCAACAGAGTGGCATCCTGCTCGATCAGCGGCACGGCCATGCGGCCGACATAGCCCCAGCCGGTGCCGGCACCGAACCAGTCGCCGATGGCGGCGGCCGGCAGGGCAATGGCCTCGGGCGCCAGCACGGCTTCCGCCCCCGCGAGCACCATGGCCGCGCCGTCGAGGCGATAGCAGCCCCAGTAGACCTCGTCCATGCGCGCGTCGATGGCCGCAGCCACCTGGGTCACGCCGCGCTCGCGCCAGGCGCGCTGGGCGATGATCGCCAGATTCGACACCGGCAGTACCGGTCGGTCCAGGCCGAAGGCCAGGCCCTGCACCACGCCGATAGCGATGCGCACGCCGGTGAAGGCGCCCGGACCACGCCCGAAGGCAATGGCGTCCACCTGCGCCAGACTCAGACCGGTCTCGGCCAGCAGCTCCTGCACCATGGGCAGGACCCGCTGGGCATGCAGGCGCGGCGCGATCTCGTAGCGATGGATGATCTCGTCGCCCAGGTGCAAGGCGACCGAGCAGGCTTCGGTGGCGGTGTCGAGGGCGAGCAGGATGGACATGGGGCAGATCCGCAACTGGGAAAAGGGCTGCGCATTCTAGAGGAAGACGGGTCGCGAGGGGACCCGCCCATCGGTCGTGACGCCAGGACGGCGCCTTGACCGGACCGCCTGCAGGCACAGGCGGCCGTGACCGGCGCTTAGTTCAGCGCCTGCAGCACCTTGGCGGTGATGGCATCCACCGAACCCACGCCCTCGATGCGGCTGCACTTCGGCGTGCCCTGGGCGGCGCCCAGCTTCTGGTAGAAGTCCACCAGCGGCTTGGTCTGGGAATGATAGAGGTCCAGACGCTTGCGAATGGTAGCTTCGCGGTCGTCTTCGCGCTGTACCAGCGGCTCGCCGGTCAGGTCGTCGGTGTCGGCGACCTTCGGCGGATTGTGTTCGATGTGATAGACGCGACCCGAACCCGGGTGCACGCGGCGACCGGACAGGCGCTGGACGATTTCTTCGTCATCCACGGCGATTTCCAGCACGTGGTCGATCTTAACGCCGGCGGCTTCGAGGGCCTCGGCCTGGGGAATGGTGCGCGGGAAGCCGTCGAACAGGAAACCCTTGGCGCAATCGGCGTCGAGGATACGCTCGCTGATCAGGGCGATGATGATCTCGTCGGAGACCAGGCCACCGTTGTCCATGATGTCCTTGACCTGCAGGCCCAGGGGCGTGCCGGCCTTGACCGCGGCCCGCAGCATGTCGCCGGTGGAAACCTGCGGAATGCCGAATTTCTCAGTGATGAACCGGGCCTGAGTACCTTTGCCGGCACCGGGCGCTCCCAGCAGGATTACGCGCATCTGTAGCTCCTTAGAATGGTCTCGGACTGGCAGCCCGCGCAGGGCGCTGTCGCGATGATTGTTGTCGACGACACGAGACGGCCAAAGGGACCAACCATACACAGCGCCCCCTGGCCGCACAAGTTACCAAGCGTCGCAGGTGCCGGGCCCGTCCAGACGACCCCGGGCGCCGGCAAAAGCGACAGTCTGTTCAACCGGTATTGCGCAGTCCTGCGGCGATCCCGGCCACGCTTACCAGCAGGGCCTGATCGAGCGCCGCCGGCTGGCTTTCGCCGGCCGCCCGCGCCCGGGCCAGCAGCTCGATCTGCAGGAGGTGCAGCGGATCGAGATAGGTGTTGCGCACGGCGATGAACACCAGGGTTTCCGGATGGTGTTCGAGCAACTCGCCCTGCCCGGTCAGGCGCAACACCGCCACGCCCGCCTGGCGCAGCCGCTCGCGCAGCTGGCTGCCGAGCACCTGCAGGTCGGCTTCCACCAGGCGCTGGTCGTAGAGCCGCGCCAGTTCGGCCTCCGCCTTGGCCAGCACCATCTCCAGCATGTCGATGCGGGTCTGGAAGAACGGCCAGCGCTCGCGCATCTCGCGCAGCAGCGGCGACTCGCCCCGGCGCTCGGCTTCTTCCAGAGCCCTTTCCCAGCCGAGCCAGGCCGGCAGCATCAGCCGCGTCTGGGTCCAGGCGAAGATCCAGGGGATGGCCCTGAGGCTTTCCACGCCGCCTTCGCGGCGCTTGGCCGGGCGACTGCCCAGGGGCAGCCGGCCCAGCTCCTGCTCGGGGGTGGCCTGGCGGAAATAGCTGACGAAGTGCGGGTCTTCGCGCACCACGCCGCGATAGGCCTGCAAGCTGTCCCGGGCCAGGCGATCCATCTGCTCGCGCCAGGCCGGCTCCGGCGCGGGCGGCGGCAACAGGGTGGCTTCCAGCACGGCGCCCAGGTAGAGCGCCAGATTCTGCTCGGCGATGGCCGGCTGGCCGAACTTGAAGCGGATCATCTCGCCCTGTTCGGTGGTGCGGAAGCGCCCGGCCACCGAGCCCGGGGGTTGCGAGAGGATGGCCGCGTGGGCCGGGCCACCGCCCCGCCCCACGGTGCCACCGCGGCCATGGAACAGCAGCAGCTCCACGCCCCGACTGGCGCAGATGTCCACCAGGGCTTCCTGGGCACGGTACTGGGCCCAGGCCGCCGCCAGGGTGCCGGCGTCCTTGGCCGAATCGGAATAGCCGATCATGACCTCCTGGGGACCGGCCAGGCGCGCGCGGTAGTCGGGCAGATCGAGCAGGCTGGCGATGGCGCTGCCGGCATGATCCAGGTCGTCGAGGGTCTCGAACAGCGGCACCACCCGCATCGGCTGGCGTACCCCGCACTCGCGCAGCAGCAGCTGCACGGCGAGGACATCTGACGCCGCGCCGGCCATGGAGATGACATAGGAGCCCAGGGCATCGGGCGGCGAGGCGGCAATCACGCGGCAGGTGGCGAGCACCTCCTGGGTATCGGCCTCCAGCTGGGCGTCCAGCGGCAGCAGGGGACGCCGGCTGCCGAGCTCGCCACGCAGGAATTCCAGGCGCTGCGCCTCGCTCCAGGCGGCGTAGTCGCCCAGGTCGAGATAGCGGCAGATATCGGCCAGGGCCGCGGCATGGCGCGCGGCGTCCTGGCGGATGTCCAGGCGCACCAGATAGAGACCGAAGGTACGGGCCCGGCGCAGGGTATCGAGCAGGGAGCCATCGGCGATGACCCCCAGGCCGCAGTGCTGCAGGGAGTCGTAGCACAGCTGCAGCGGGGCGATCAGCTCGGCGTTGTCGCTGAGGATATGACGGGCGCCGGCATGGGGATCGGTGATGGCATGGGCCGCCCAGCTGCGGGTGATCTGCAACCGCTCGCGCAGCACCTTGAGCACCTTGCGATAGGGTTCCGGGTGATCGCCGGCCTGTTCGCGCAGGGCCGGACTCGCCGCCTGCATGGACAGCTCCGCGGCCAGCCGGTCGACATCGCGCAGGTAGAGATCGGCGGCCATCCAGCGCGCCAGCAAGAGCACCTCGCGGGTGATGGCGGCGGTGACGTTGGGATTGCCATCGCGATCGCCGCCCATCCAGGAGGAAAAGCGTACCGGCGCCGCGGTCAGCGGCAGGCGCTGGCCGGTGCGTTCCTGCAGGCAGTCGTCCAACTTGCGCAGCAGGCTGGGGATCGCCTGCCACAGCGAATTCTCGATCACCGCGAAGCCCCACTTGGCTTCGTCCACCGGCGTCGGCCGCTGGCGGCGGATCTCCTCGGTGTGCCAGGCCTCGGCGATCAGCCGACGCAGCCGTGCCTCGATGGCGGCCACCTCGGCGGAGGTCAGGTCGCGATGATCGAGGGCCGCCAGCTGCGCGCTGATCTCGTCGTATTTCTGGATCAGGGTCCGCCGCGAGACCTCGGTGGGGTGGGCGGTCAGCACCAGATCGATGTCCAGCGCCGCCACCCGTTCGGCCAGCTCGCTACCCGCGTGACCGGCCGCGCCCAGGCGCTCCAGCAATTCCGGCAGTACCTGCTGCTCGAAGGGCGGCGGCTCGTCTTCGGTGCGGCGTCTGACCCGGTGATATTCCTCGGCGATGTTGGCGAGGTTGAGAAAGTGACTGAAGGCCCGCGCCACCGGCAGCAGTTCGTCTTCGGCCAGGGTATCCAGGGTGTCGCCCAGTTGGCGGGCACCCTCCGCGGAGCCGCCACGGGCGGCCTTGGCGCCCTTGCGGATCCGCTCGATCTTGTCGAGAAAGGCCGCGCCATGCTGGTCGGCAATGGTCTGCCCCAGGAGCTCACCCAGCAAACGCACCTGCTCGCGCAGGCGAACATCGATTTCCACCATCTCGTGCTCCTCGAAAGTACCGGTTCGGACCTCACGGCAACCGCTGCGGTCTAGCGCAGAGGACAGCACCCCGCTGTCACGGTTGCAAGCCCCGGCTGTTGCAGGGTGCCCAGCCGCGCTCGACCTGAATATCCGACCTTTGCCTAAGCCACGGGAGATGCCCATGAAGATTCGCGAACTCGCTCACCAATGGGAGCAGCAGGCCACCACCTCCAGCACCACCCGCCTCTACCACCTCGACCTGGAGCTGGAGACCGCGGCCCGTCTCGAGGCCCTCTGCGAACTCTATCCCCAGCGCACGCCCGAGGCCCTGCTCGGTGAATTGCTGGCGGCCGCCTTCGAAGAGCTGGAGGCCAGCTTTCCCTATGTGCAGGGCGAGGACGTGGTGGCCACCGACGAGCTTGGCGATCCCCTCTACGCCGATGCCGGTACGACCCCGCGCTTTCTCGAATTGGCGCGCAAGCACCTGCATCGCCTGCAGTCCGAAACGCCCGACTAGCCGCCGACCTGCACCTTTACCTACAGCGCTACCGCTCTGCCAAGGGCCTCCGCGCCCTGGCGAAATTCGATAGCCAGTGAACATTTTTGTCGGATGAGCGGTCACAGAGTCAGACCGCAGCGCTGGACGAGGGCTGGTTGTCAGCACCCGCCTCGGGCCTCTCAGGGCCGCGCCGGGCTTGTTTCCACATGCGGCTTTACATGACCAGGCGCCCGCCCTGCCCGTGCCGGCGGCGCGCTTTTCGGATCAACAACGGAGCTTGAATCCATGAAGAGTGCCACTGCCCAAAAGTCCCTTTCCAAAGCCTGCACCCTGAAACTGGCGGCCCTTGCCCTGGGCAGCTCGCTGTTGCTGGCCGGTTGCGCCGGCAATCCGCCGACCGCGCAGATGGCCGTGACCCAGTCCGCCGTCAACGAGGCCGTGAGCTCCGGTGGCAACCAGTTCGCGCCCATCGAGACCAAGTCGGCCCAGGACAAGTGGACCCAGGCCCAGACCGCTCTCTCCAACGAGAAGTACGACGAAGCCAAGCAGCTGGCCGAGCAGGCCGAGTGGGATGCCCGCCTGGCCACCCGCAAGACCCAGGCCGCCAAGGCCGATGCCGCGCTCAAGGATGCCCAGAACAGCATCCAGCAGATCCGTGAGGAAGGTCAGATCAACCTGCAGCTCCAGCAGAACCTGCAGAAGAAGGTCCAGCAGTAAGCGACCGCCCCTTTCCTCCCTTCACGAATTAAAAGGACGACCATCATGCGTAAACACATTCTGATCCCTGCCGTGTCGCTGCTCAGCCTGGCCCTGGCCGCGTGCTCCACGCCGCCCAACCCCAACCTGGAAAAGGCCAAGTCCGACTACTCCGCCCTGGAATCCCAGCCGCAGGCCGCCCAGCTGGCCGCCCTGGAGACCAAGGACGCCGGTGCCTGGCTGCAGAAGACCGAGAAGGCCTACAAGGACGGTGAAAACGAGAAGACCGTCGACCAGCTGGCCTACCTGACCAACCAGCGCATCCAGACGGCCATGCAGACCATCAAGCTGCGCATGACCGAAGCCCAGATGCAGGGCGTCGATGCCGAGCGCACCCAGGCCCGCCTGGACGCCCGTACCGCCCAGCTCAAGCAGCTGCAGGATGCCCTGCAGGCCAAGCAGACCGAGCGCGGCACCGTGGTGACCTTCGGCAACGTGCTGTTCGACTTCAACAAGGCCGAACTCAAGCCCCAGGGCTATGCCAACGCCCAGAAGCTGGCCGATTACCTGAAGCAGAATCCCGAGCGCAAGGTGATCGTCGAGGGCTACACCGACAGCGTCGGCAGCGACTCCTACAACCAGCAGCTGTCCGAGCGTCGCGCCCAGGCCATCCAGACCGCCCTGGTCAGCGCTGGCGTCGAGCCGAGCCGCATCCAGGCCCGTGGCTATGGCAAGAACTTCCCGGTGGCCAGCAACAGCAACGCCTCCGACCGCGCCCTGAACCGTCGCGTGGAAGTGACCATCTCCAACGACGCCAACCCCGTCGCCCCGCGCATGTAACGACTGCGTGAAGCTAGAAGACCCCGCCCAGGCGGGGTCTTTTTTTACCTGCGGATCGGCTAGCGGCGCCTGCCACCCAGCAGGGAGCCGAGCAGTCCCCGTACCAGCTGCCGCCCGAGCTGATTGGCCGCCTGGCGCGCCGCGCTCCTGAGCGCATTGCCCGCGAGTTCGCCCACCAGATCGCCGAGGGCACCACCCTGCCCGCTCTGGGTCTTTTCCGCTACCGGCGCCTGCGCCGGGACCCGCTCGGCCTGACGATCCCGCAGGATCTCGTAGGCCGATTCGCGATCCACGGCCCGGTCATAGCGACCCGCCTGGGGCGACTGACGGATCAGCGTCTGGCGCTCGGCTTCGCTCAGCGGGCCGACCCGGGATTGCGGCGGGGCGATGGCCACGCGCTGGACCATCGCCGGCGTGCCCTTGTCTTCCAGGCTGCCCACCAGGGCCTCGCCAATGCCCAGCTCGGTCAGCACCTCCAGGCTGTCGAAGGCCGGATTGGGGCGGAAGCCGTCGGCCACCGCGCGCAGCGCCTTCTGCTCCCGGGCGGTAAAGGCGCGCAGGCCGTGCTGGATGCGCAAGCCGAGCTGGGCCAGGATGGTATCCGGCAGATCGGCGGGGGACTGGGTGACGAAATAGACGCCGACGCCCTTGGAACGGATCAGCCGCACCACCTGCTCCAGGCGCTCGCGCAGGGCCTTGGGGGTGTCGCCAAACAGCAGGTGGGCCTCGTCGAAGAACAGCGCCAGCACCGGCTTATCGGCATCGCCACGCTCGGGCAACTGCTCGAACAGCTCGGCCAGCAGCCAGATCAGAAAGGTGGCGTAGACCTTGGGCGCCTCGTGCACCAGGCGGCTGGCGTCGAGCAGGTGGATGCGTCCACGGCCGTCAGGCTCGGGGCGCAGCACGTCTTCCAGTTGCAGGGCCGGCTCGCCGAAGAAGGCCTCGGCGCCCTGCTGCTCCAGGGTCGCCAGCCTGCGCAGCAGCGCCTGGGCCGAGGCGCCAGTGAACAGGGCACGGTCCTCGCCCAGGGCGTCGGGCTGTTCGCGCAGATGATTGAGGACCGCCTTGAGGTCCTTGAGGTCGAGCAGCAGCAGGCCTTCGCGATCGGCTACCTTGAAGGCGGCGTGCAAGGCGGCCTGCTGGCTGTCGGTCAGCTCCAACAGATTGCCCAGCAGCAGCGGGCCCATCTCGCTCAGGGTGGTGCGCAGCGGATGACCGCTCCGGCCATCGACGTCCCAGAGGGTGACCGGATAGGCCTGGGACTGGTGCGGCAGGCCTTGGGCGGCGATGCGCTCGGCCAGCTTGCCCTGGGGGGCGCCGGCCGCGCCGAGGCCGCAGAGATCGCCCTTGATGTCGGCGGCGAAGACCGCGACGCCGGCATCGCTGAAGGCTTCGGCGAGGCGCTGCAGGGTCACGGTCTTGCCGGTGCCCGTGGCGCCGGCGATCAGGCCGTGGCGGTTGGCCAGCTTGAGTGGATGGCCGAGCGGTTGACCAGCGCTCTGGTCATTGGAAACGGCAGTACCCAGGATCAGCAGGGGCGTCGAGGACATGGCGCAGCTCCGTAGCGGTTCTGCGCCAGCTTAACCCGAGCGTCCGGGCTCAGGTACGGTTGCGAATGCGCTCGACGATGGCGGTGGTGGAGCTGTTCTCCACCAGACCGAGGATGCGCACCTCGCCGCCGTAGCCCTGCACGATCTGGGCGCCGACCACCTCGTCCACGCTCTTGTAGTCGCCGCCCTTGACCAGCACGTCCGGGCGCACCTGTTCCAGCAGGCGCTCCGGGGTGTTCTCGCTGAAGGGGATGACCCAGTCCACCGCGCCGAGGCCGGCCAGCACCGCCATGCGCCGGTCGACGCTGTTGATCGGTCGACCGGGGCCTTTCAGCCGGGTCACCGAGGCATCGTCGTTGACCGCCACGATCAGCCGATCGCCCTGGGCGCGTGCCTGTTCCAGATAGGTCACGTGACCGGCGTGGAGGATGTCGAAGCAGCCGTTGGTGAAGACGATCTTCTCGCCATGGGCGCGAGCGTCCTCGATGGCCAGCTGCAATTGTTCGAGGGACAGGACGCCGCGCTCGGAGCCTTCCGAACGCTGCACCGCGCGACGCAGCTCGGGGGCGCTGATGGCGGCGGTGCCCAGCTTGCCGACCACGATACCGGCAGCCAGATTGGCCAGCCCCACGGCCTGCGGCAGGTCTTCACCGGCGGCCAGGGCGGCGGCCAGGGTGGAGATCACGGTGTCGCCGGCGCCGGTGACGTCGAACACCTCGCGGGCCCGGGCCGGCAGGTGCAGGGCCGGCTGGGCGGGACGCAGCAGGGTCATGCCGTGCTCGCCACGGGTCACCAGCAGGGCGCCCAGCTCCAGGCGCGCCATCAGCTCGTTGCCCTTGGCGACCAGCTCGGCATCGTCGGCGCAGACACCGACGATGGCTTCGAATTCGGACAGATTCGGCGTGATCAGGCTGGCGCCACGATAGATGGAGAAATCCTTGCCCTTCGGATCGGCCAGCACCGGGATGTTGCGGGCCTTGGCCAGCTGGATCAGCGCCTGGTGGTTCTTCAGCGCGCCCTTGCCGTAGTCGGACAGCACCAGCACCTTGACCCCGGCCAGCATGGCGGCGGTGTCCGAGGCCAGCGCCTGGGGATCGGTGTCGAAGGGCTCTTCGAAGTCGACGCGGATCAGCTGCTGGTGGCGACTCATGATGCGCAGCTTGACGATGGTCGGCTGCTGGGCGATGCGCTGGAAGCGCACCTGCACATGGGCGGCTCTCAGGCTGTCGGTGAGGGCATCGGCGGCTTCGTCCTGACCGGTGACGCCGACCAGGTAGGCCGGCGCGCCCAGGGCGGCGATGTTGAGGGCGACGTTGGCCGCGCCACCGGGACGATCCTCGTGCTGGTCGACGCGGACCACGGGCACCGGCGCCTCGGGGGAGATCCGCGAGGTGGTGCCGTGCCAGTAGCGGTCGAGCATCACGTCGCCAACCACCAGGACCGGCGCGAGATCGAAGCGAGGCATGGTCAGCTTCATAGGGACAGGCTCCAAAGCGCGAAAATGGCGGCGATCATAGCATAGGGGCCAAGGCGCCCCGGAAGCGCCTGCCGGCGGGAGAGGCCGGGGTCAGAGCTCGTCGCGGCGGCTTATCCAGAACAGCTCGTGACGCCGCACGGCCTTGCGGAAGAATTCGTCTTCCCCGGTGCGCGGCCAGCGGCGACCGGCCAGCAGCCACTGGATGGCCCGGCGCAGGCGCTTCTTGGCCGGCAGCGGCACCAGCAGGTCGTGCTGCATCCCCAGGGCCATGGCCTTGTCCAGCCGCCGTTCGGGGGTCAGCAGCGGACTCCAGGGCACCAGGGGGGCCGGCGTCTCGATGGCGGGTGGCAGGGCGATGCCGCCCTCGGCCGGGCCCATGGGCCAGCGGTCGTTGTCGTGCAGGTGATTGGCGTAGAGCAATTCGAGCTCGGGCTGCCACTGGCTGAGGGTCAGGGCTTCACGCAGGGCCCGGGTGCTGGCCACGTGATCGGCATGGGGATCGATCTGCGGATGCGGCAGCACCACCACCTCGGGGCGGAAGTGCTCCAGCAGGGCTACCAGATCGGCCACCAGGTTGCGCCAGGTGGGGGCGCCGTCGACATCGCCGGGTAGTTGCAGGGGGTTGTGGCGACGGGCACTGCGCACATCGCCTTCGCCGGATTCGCGGGAGCCGAAGGCGTCTTCCGGCGCCTGGCGCATGGCCGGCAGCTGCAGGCAGTAGTAGCCCAGCTGCACGCAACGCTCTGTTGGTACCCCACCCCACAGCGGGGTGACCAGGCTGTCCCAGGTGCGCAGGCGCCCCTTGAGCCGGGCCGCCGCCTGGCGATCGAGACCCAGCCGCTGGTAGTGTCCGGCCTCGATCTCGCCCTGGGTCAGGGTGACGATGCTGGCTTCCCGCGCCTGGCTGTAGAGACCGAAGGCGGCCAGCTCGGCGTCGTCGGCGTGGGGCGCGATGACCATCACTCTCTTGCTACGGAGGTCCGGCTGGGCGAAGACGTGCAGGCGCAACTCGCCCTGCAGCCGGCAGAAGCGCGTCCAGAGGTGCAATTCGCCACGTCGCAGGGCCTCGGCATAGCCGCTGAGATTGACATAGCGCCGCCCGGCCACGCCGCGCTCGAAGTCCTGGCGATCCGCGTCGTCACCTGCGCGCAGACGTACTTGGGGATCCAGTAATCGGCCCAGCCAACCGGCCTTGAGGCGGCATTCCAGGAACAGCGTCAGCTCGCCCGGCGGCAATTCCACCGCGGCCAGGCGACCGTGCTGCAGATGCAGGCCCAGCACCAGGGTGTCGGCAGGAAACTGGTAGCTGTAGTTGTCGCGCGGCGAATAGAAGAGGTGATCGGCGAACCAGGCCTCGTGGCCGAGCCACACCAGCAGCGCCAGCAGCGGCGCGCTCCACCAGGGCCCCAGCGCCAGGCAGCCGAGCAGCACGACGGCGATGACCGCCAGGACCAGCCGCTTGTGGCGGCGGTGACGTTTGAGCAGGGCTTGTTTGCGGGCGGTCATCTCAGCTCTCGAAGACGGTGACGCGGTGGCACCAGCGGTCCTTGTAGTCGCGATCGGCGCGGCCGAAGGAATAACGCAACGTCTTGCCCAGGGCGCGGGCGTCCTGCCAGGCGGCCTGGGTGTTCAGATAGGTGAGGACGCTGCCCGGACTCAGGTCGCTGGCCGCGGGATCGACGCCGCCGTTGACGTACTCGACGCTGATCCAGTCGGGCGCTTCCACCCGATAGAGCACCTGGATCGCCACCGGGCGCTCGCCGAGCATGAGCAGCGAACCGGTCATGAATTCCCGCAGCAGGGCGAACACCTCGGCCAGCCGGGTCTTGCCCGGTACCTCGAAGCCCCAGCGCGCCTCGAACAGCTCGGCATAGATCCGTGCCTGCTCGGCGCTGTCCAGCTCGGCCATGGGGACCGCGCGGCCACCGGCGTCTTCGAACAGCCGCTGCTCGCGTCTCTGGTTGTAGCGGAATTTCTTCGACCAGGCTTCCGGCTCGCGGAGCATGGCCAGCTCTTCGCTCTGCCGGCGCAGACCGGCGAAACGCTCGTCGCACAGCGGCGACAGATAGCGGGCGCGCTGGCGCAGGGGCGCCAGCGCGCCAGGGGCGGCCGGCAGGATGATCTCGGCGTTGCCCAGGTCGAACAGGGCACGCTGGCGGCGCTTCTTCAGCACCGCGCGCGACAGCGCCAGCTCGCGCCCCCAGCAGGGTACCGCCGCCTGCAGGCCATCCGCGCCGGGCCAGCCCAGGTAGCGCACCGGGATGCCGGCCAGTTCGGCCAGGCGGGCGATGACCTCGGGGTGGGTGGCGACGCTGCCGCCATAACGCTGCCAGGCAGCGGCGTAGTCGGCGGCGGAAATCGTGGTCCAGCCGCGCTCGCGCCAGAAGCGGAATCTGTTCAGCATTCGATCGTCGGCGCCGGCGGCGCGACCTCCTCGAACTGCTTGGCATGCAGCCGCGCATAGTAGCCGTTCAGCGCCAGGAGCTCGCCATGGCTGCCACGCTCGACGATGCGGCCATTGTCCATCACCAAGATCAGGTCGGCCTTCTCGATGGTGGAGAGGCGGTGGGCGATCACCAGGGTGGTACGGCCCTGCATGACGCGATCCAGTGCGGCCTGGATGTGACGCTCGGACTCGGTGTCCAGCGCCGAGGTGGCTTCGTCGAGGATCAGCAGCGGCGCGTTCTTCAGCAGGGCCCGGGCGATGGCCAGGCGCTGGCGCTGGCCGCCGGAGAGCAGCACGCCGTTCTCGCCGACCTGGGTGTCGTATTTCTGCGGCAGACGCTCGATGAATTCGTCGGCATAGGCCGCCTCGGCCGCCGCCCTGACCTGCTCCATGGGCGCCCCGGCCAGATCGCCATAGGCGATGTTGTTGGTGACGCTGTCGTTGAACAGGGTGACGTGCTGGGTGACCAGGGCGATGTGCCGGCGCAGGTTGGTCAGGCGATAGTCCTGGATCTCCAGGCCATCGAGGAGGATCTCGCCCTCTTCGTGCTGGTAGAAGCGCGGGATGAGATTGGCCAGGGTCGACTTGCCGCTGCCCGAGCGACCCACCAGGGCCACCATCTGGCCGGGCTCGGCGACGAAGTCGATGCCTTCCAGCACCGCCTTCTCGGTACCCGGATAGCGGAAGGTCAGGTTGCGCACCTCCAGACGACCCTGGACGCGCTCGCGCTCTTCGCGGCCTTCGTCGCGCTCGGCGGGTTCGTCGAGTTGCTCGAAGATGCTTTCCGCGCCGGCCACGCCGCGCTGGATGGTGGAGCTGACCTCGGAGAGCTGGCGGATCGGCTTGGGCAAGAGGCCGGCCATGGTGATGTAGGCTACCAGGTCACCGGCGGAGGCTTCGCCGCGCAGCCAGAGCACCAGGAACATCAGCACCGCCATGGCCGAGTAGATGACCAGCTGCAGCATGGGCGTATAGACCGCGCCGGTCTTGGTCATGGTCAGCTGCTTGTCGGTGTTGGCCGTGCTGGAATCGAGGAAGCGCTGCTGCTCGTAGCGCTCGCCACCGAAGCTGCGCACCACCCGATAGCCCTGGATGGCTTCGGAGGTGATGTGGGTGACGTCGCCCATGGCCGACTGGATCTTGCTGCTCTGCTTGCGGAACTTGCGACTGGCGCTGGTCACCATCAGGGCGATCAGCGGCAGGATGGCCACCATCACCAGGGTCAGTTTCCAGTTCATCCACAGCAGGGAAGCGAACAGGAAGACCACGGTCATGCCTTCGCGGATCACCACCTTGATCGCCTCGGTAGCGGCGCCGGTCACCATGGTGACGTTGAAGGTGATGCGCGAGATCAGATGACCCGAGTTGTTGGCGTCGAAGTAGCGATTGGGCAGCCGCAGCATGTGGTTGAACAGCGCCACCCGCAGGTCGTGCACCAGGCCGAGGGAGACCCGCGCCAGGAAGTAGTTGCCGAGAAAGGAACCGACGCCCTGCCAGGCGGCGATCAGGATGATCATCAGCGGCACTGCCTGCACTAGGTGCAGGCCACCGACGATGGGCCAGCCCGGAAACATGGAGGCATTGGGGTTGTTCAGGCCATCGACGAAGTACTTGAGGATGCCCGCCAGCATCGGCTGGGTGGAGGCGAAAATCAGGAAGCCGACGATACTCAGGGCGAACATGCCGATGTAGGGCCGCACGTAGCCGAGCAGGCGGAAATAGATCTTCAGACTGGAGGTCTGTGCAGGGGAGTCTTGGCTCATGGTCTCGTCGTGACGCAAAAGCGCCATGTTAACACGCACCCGCCGCCGACCCAGCGGCGGGATTTTCCGCTAGGCTTGCCCTCCCCTGCTGCGGAACCCTGACATGCAACCGCTGATCGCCACCTATGCCGAACTCAAGGACTACTGGCGCCTGGAGGTGCTGGATGCGCCGGGCAAGCCCTTGCGCCTCAAGCGCCTGTTCCGGCGCGTAGCGGCCGGAGAGAGTCCGAGCTTTCTGTTCTGGTATCGCCTGGCGCAATTTCTCTACTGCCGCCCGCGCGGCCTGCTCAACTATCGCAAGCTGGCCGAGCGCATCAATCGCCGGCTGATCCGTCGGCACAATATCGAGATCCTGCTGGGCGCGCGCATCGGCCCCGGGTTGCGCCTGCCCCATCGCATGGGCATCTGCGTGTCGAATCTGGCGGTGATCGGGCGCAACGTGATGATCCGCCAGCACACCACCATCGGCATCAAGAGCGACGATCCGGCGCAACTGGTCGGCATCTTCATCGGCGACAACGTCAGCCTCGGTGCCCACGTCTGCATCGTCGGCGACCACCTGACCATCGGCGACAACGTGGTGGTCGGCGCCGGCGCCCTGGTAATGCGCGACATCCCCGCCGACAGCCTCTACTACAGCCGCCACGAGGCGGTGATCCGCCCGCTGCCGGGCGCTACGCCCGGGGATGCCGCCCGCTGAGGACGGTCCGCAGCATCTGCGGCAGGACGCCATACAGATACAGCCGGTTGCCCAGCAGCTGTCGCCCCAGATAGCGCAGCACCTTGCCGCGCGAGGCGCCCTTGTAGTGCAGGCGCAGCAGCAGGGCGACATAGAATTTCTCGATGTCGCGAAAGCGCCGCTGGGCCGGGGTCTCGGCTTCCAGCTCGGACAGCGAATGGTCGAGGATGCCCGCGCAAAGCAGTTCGACCGGCTCTTCCCGCGCCAGCGCCTGCACCCGCAGGAAAAAGGAGACATCGACGCCATAGAGGGCGAAGCGCTCGTCGAAGACATCGCCGTGGCGGGCCGCGATGCGCGCGGCCAGGCCCTGCGTCAGGCACAGCCCCGAACTTATGGTCACGGTGGCCTGGGGATCCAGGGGGCCCTCCACGGTCACCACCGCCTTGTACTGATGGGGATAGCGGATGGCGCCCGCCCCCAGCACCAGGGGCACCAGCAACTCGGCCTGCTGCCCGAGCGCCTGCAGAAAGCGTGCGTCCACCACGGTGTCCTGGTCGAAGATCACCAGGCGCTCGGCGCCCAGTCGCAAGGCCTGGTTGTAGACCCGGCTCAGCGGCGGATTGCCGAGGTCCTCGCTGATGAGCACCTCCGTCCAGCCCGGCGCGGCGAGCAACGCCTGGCGATCCGCCTGAGCCAGGGGCTGGGGCCCGTTGTTCCAGACCAGCAGGACGCTGTCGGCCGGCAGGCTGGCGGAGGGCTGGGCCAGCAGGCTGTCGAGGGTGGCCGACTCCCCAGGGCGCAAGCCATAGAGGACGACGAGAAAGAGCGTTCGCATGGGCTTTCCTGAGGATGGCGGCCTAGCCGCGCACCCGCTTGCGCAGGTAGTCGAGGGCCGCGCTGGCTTCGTCGGCCAGGTGCGGACGCGGCAGGTCGTTGGGCCAGATGCCTTCGGCGAAGGCCTGGCGATCGCCGCCGCCGAGGCGCTCGCTCAGCGCCCGCTCCCACCAGACGTGGCGGCAGGCGCGGGCATAGCTGTCCTGGGGCGCCAGGCAGCCGTAGAGCAGCTTGCGCCCCAGACTCGCGCGCTGCTTGTCCAGTCCGGCCAGTTGCCACTTCACCCGCAGGCGGGTCCAGACATCGGGCAGCGGCTTGGTCAGGGGCACCTCCTGCCAGTGCCGCTGCAGCTCCGGGGAATAGTCTTCGCCATAGCGCTCGAAGAAGTGCGCCAGCATGAAGTGCAGAAAGCGCTTTTCCGCGTAGTAGTGGCGCACGGGACCGCGCGCCGCGCTGATGGCCAGATCCGCCAGGCTGAACGACAGGGCGATCTGCTCCAGGGTATGGACCTCCTCGTCGTGGCCATGCCAGTCGTCGATCAGGGCGATGGCCCGCTCGACCCGCGGCAGATGGCTGCGTGCCAGACCGCAGACGCCGCTGTTATAGAGCCGGGTCTCTTCCGCCGGCTCCTGGCCACGCGCGGCCAGGGCGGCGGCGAACCGGGCGAATTCCGGGCGGGTACGGGCCTTGCGCCACGGCCACTCCTCGATGTCCATCAGCCCGCGCTGCTCATCGATGCCGTCGAACAGCGCGGCCAGCGGCGTCTGGACCACGGTGTCGCTGTCGAGGAACAGGGTCTTGTCGGCGGCGGGCAGCGCCCAGGCGATGGCGCAGGCCTTGCTGCGGTGCAGATAGCCGTGCTGCCCCTGCCAGGCCTTGAGCGTCGCCCCCTCGATGGCCAGCACTTCCACCGGCCAGCCGCGATAGTCCTGCGGCCGATCGGTCAGGATACGGAGGACGATGTCCTGGCCCTGGCGCCAGTGCAGGGCGCTGAGCAGGCTGAATTTCAGCTCCTGCCGATAGGCCTGAGCACCGCCGTAGACGAAATACAGGAGTTGGCGTGTTGGACGCATGTAAAGCTGCCGGCAAAAATCTGATTCTAGCAACAAGCGGCCGGATAGGTCGTAAGGGTCACTTCACAGCCTGCCACCTTCGGGTAACATGCACGCCCTGACGTTGACGGGTCCTGCATGAAGCCTCTCGAACATTCGCGCTATATCGAACTGCGCGACGCCGCCCAGGTAGTGGAAGCCGACCACCATGGCGACAAGGTCCTGCGCCTCACCGATGGCAGCTATCTCAAACTGTTTCGCCGCAAGCGGCTGTTGACCTCGGCGGCACTGTTTCCCTACGCCCAGCGTTTTGCCGACAACGCCCGCCAACTGGCCGAGCGCGGCATCCCCTGCCCGCAGGTTCTGGAGGTCTATCGCGCCGCCTCGCTGCAGCGCGACCTGGTGCACTACAGTCCGCTGCCGGGCGCCACCCTGCGTCAACTGCGCGCCTCGAGCGAGGCCGCGACCCTGCGGCCGGCGCTGGGTCGCTTCATCGCCGAATTGCATGACAGTGGTGTCTATTTCCGTTCGCTGCACCTGGGCAACGTGGTGCTGACGCCGAAAGGCGAACTGGGGCTGATCGATATCGCCGACCTGCGCTGCCATGCGCGGCGTCTGCCGCTGCGCCTGCGGGTGCGCAACTTCCACCACCTGCTGCGCTATACCGAGGATCGCGACTGGGTGTTCGAACCCGGTCGCGAACCCTTCCTCCGGGCCTATGCCGAAGCCTGCCGCCAGCCCCTGGACTGGCGCGAGCTCGACCGGCAACTCCAGGACTAGTGCGGTGTTTCAGAAATTATCTGCACAATTTCGGCGGCGCTTTTTTGGCCTTGGCGGCGTTGCCGCTCTTCGCCATAGCCCTGCTATGACTCGTCGCGGCGCCTAGCCCATACCAAAAAAATCACTCGCCGATTCTTGCGCGAACTTCTGAAACACCACACTAGACCGGCACCGCCTGTCCCAGCGCCAGCTTGCGCCGGCGCTGCACCTCGGCCCCGGCGATCATCGCCGCGGGCAACAGCACCAGCGGCCACAACTCGTCCGGATTGCCGATCAGCTTGGCGCCATCGAAATTGAGCATCAGCAGGGCCACGGCCAGATAGAGTCCCCAGGGATCGCGCTGGCGCAGGGCCGCGCCCAGGCTGGCCAGCATCAGCACGCCAAAGATCAGCAGCGATACCAGGCCGGTGTAGATGCCAAAGGACACGAAGATGTTGTGCGGGTGCTGGATGGCCTCGGTGCCATGCAGCAGATCGTGACTCTGATAGCCCAGACCGCAGCCCAGCCACCAGCCGCAGGACTCCCAATCCTTGATCATGAAGTGGAACAGCTCGATGCGTCCGGAATCCGCCCGTCCCCAGAAGGCGACGAACCAGGCTTCGGTGTGCACCACCTGGACCACCCCGGCGATCAGGGCACCGACCAGGACCACCAGCGCCAGGGTACGCAGCGGAAAGCGCGGAAAGGCGAAGAGCACGCCGAGGGCGGCCAGGAAGCCGATGCCGACCAGGCCGGTGCGGGTCTGCAGGGCGAAGGAGATGCCGACGATGGTGACCACCACCGCCGCCAGCAACTCGATCCAGCGCCGCTCGCGGATCCAGGTGGGCGCCGCCAGGCCGCCCAGGCAGACCATCCAGATGCTCACATAGATGGGATTGGAGATGCGTCCCGGCAGGTGGATGATCCGCTGGCCGACCGCATAGTGACCGGTGAGCCAGAACACCAGGCTGGAGCCCACGGCATAGGCGCAGACCACCCAGAAGGCCAGGCGCACGAAGCCGGGCCGGCGAAAGAAGTCGCCATCCACCAGGCAGGCCACGCTCAGCACGAACAGCAGCACATAGAGGATGTGCTTGAAGAACTGCCCCTCCTCGGCCCGCACCCCTGGCACGATGAACCAGGCGAGAAACACCAGCCAGAGCAGCAGCAGCGGCGAGCGCCAGTCGATCAGCCGCGGGCGCAGGACGAAGAGGATCAGTGCCGGCAGGGCGATGGCCGCATAGTAGTAGCTGTTGATCCACTTCGCCGTGGGGATGCACAGGTAGGCGGCCATGAACACCAGCACCGCCAGGGTGAAGTAACGGCTTTGCTGCAGACGATCAAGCAAGGGTGTCACCACAACAGGGCTCCCAGGAGTGCACCGACCAGGAAGGCCAGTGCCAGTTTGATGCGTTCCATCCGCCGGCGCTTCCGCTTGTCGTTGCGGTCCTTGTCGCTGACCACGTGCTGGCCGAAGCCGGTGTGCAGCACGGCATCGTTTTCCAGGATCAGCGCGTGGCGCTGGGCGTCGGCATAGCGCCGGGACAGTTCCTTCTCGCCGCTCAGGTCGCCATAGGGCGCGTGCAGCAGGTAGTCGGCGCGCCGGCGCAGACCGGGATTGAAGGAAAAGCCCTGCCATTCGGGCTTGTGCGAGCCGACCTCATGAAAGGCGATGCCGGCATGCACCTGGCGCGGCTTGAGATAGACGTAGGGGCTGTGGATCGCCAGGTCATGGGCATGGCTGCGCAGCCAGACCTGCAGCGCCTGCGGATCGGCCTCCAGCAGCGCCTGGGAATCCTCGATGAAGCCCGGGCGATAGAAGGCCCAGTCGTCTTCGCAGTGAAAGATCCAGCTTGTCTCGACCCGGGCATAGGCGGCGTCGACGCTGCGCATCTGGCCGAGCTTGGGGTTGTTGACGATGAACTCGGTGTGCTCGCGCCAGTGCGCCGGGATGCAGTCGCGTACCGCTTCGTCGCCGGAGTCCTCGGTGATGAAGACCCGGCGGATGGGCGCGGTGTTGAATTCGTCGAAGGTCGCCAGCGTCTGCCTGAGCAGGTCGAAGCGCCCGCAGCTGGTGACGACCATAGAGATGTCGCTGTCGGCGGAAAACTGCACGTTCTACCCTTTCTGCCAGTTGAGTCGAAAGCCGGACCTTGCGCGGCGCATCAGCGTCCCAGCCAGCTCAGCAGGCGGCGGAGGAACCCCGGTGCGACGGCCGGTCGCAGCGCTGGGGTTATAGCCGAAACGATGCGCTCACCCAAGTGGCCGAAGGCGAAAGAGTGACGCGCCAGGGCCTCTCCCGCCCTGGCGATGGCCGCGGCGTGCGCCGGATCGCTTCGCAGCCGGGCGAGTTTCTCGCGCAATTCCTCCAGCGAGCGATAGAGCACCACGTTGACGCCATCCTCGAAGCCCAGCGCCCGGTTCTCTTCTTCGCCCTGGTCATAGGTGAAGAGCACGCAGCCGCAGGCCATGGCCTCGAAGTTCTTGATCATGTATTCGCCCATGCCGACATCGGCGCCGACAAAGAAGCGGATGCGGTTGAGCGTCTGCAGGTATTCGTCGCCCGAGCGGGTCTTGGTGATCAGCAGCGGCTCGACCCTGGCCAGATCTTCCAGCAGCTGCTTGCGGCCGCTGTAGGCCACGCTGCCCAGGCTGCCGACGAAGCCCAGTTCGATGTCGCGCTCGACACCCAGGTCGCGCAGGCGACTGTCGTCGTAGCCCTTGGGTACGAAGTGGGCGTCGATCCCCTCCTCCTGCAGCCGCCGCGCCACCCCGGCGCCGGAGACCAGCACCCGGACGTGGGGCATGGCCCGGTAGTAGCGGCTGAATTTGCCGGTGTACTTGCAGGGGATGAAATTCTGGTAGGCGTCGTGTTCCAGCTCCACCAGATTGGGCAGGCTGCGGATGAAGGGGATCTGCTTGAGCTGCTTCTTGAATCGCAGAAACAGCAGGATGCGGTCGTATTGCTCGGGCTGGGGCACGGCGCGGCGGAAATAGCCGCGCAGATCGGCCTGTTCCTCGTCGCTCAGCCAGCGCAGGTCGCAGTCGCAATGGGCGGCGATGCTGGCATAGAAGTGGTCCAGCAGGATGCGTTGCTCCTTCTGGACCAGGAACAGGACTTTCACGGCGCCGGGGCCTTGAAGGCGGCAACCATCGGCAGACGCCAGAAGTCGCGGCGCACGGCCTCGTCGGAGAAGCGTTCGGCCAGGCGCTCGCGCATGTGCTGTACGCAGGCACGTCTCTGGCTCGGCGCCAGGCGACCCAGATGCTGCAGCCCCTGGCCCAGGGCCTCGGCGTCGCCCAGGGGAAAGAGAAAGCCCACGCCTTCGACGATCTCCCGGGCGCCGCCGCAGGAGGTGGCGATCAGGGGCACGCCGGCGGCCATGGCTTCCAGCAGGACCATGCCGAAGGGCTCGTGATCGGAACTCAGGGCGAAGACGTCGAAGGCCTTGAAATAGCGCCGGGCGCCTTCCACCTGGCCAAGGAACAGCACCCGGTCGGCGATGGCCAGTTCACGGGCCAGGTCCTTGAGGTCTTCTTCCAGGCGACCCTTGCCGAGAATCGCCAGCAGGGCGTTGGCCGGCAGATTCGGCAGGGCGGCGGCGAAGCCGCGCAGCAGCGTGGCCTGATCCTTGTCCGGATGCAGGCGACCGACGTTGCCGACGATCCAGGCGTCATGGGGCAGCTTGAGCTCGGCGCGGGCCTGGTCGGCCGGCAGGAGTTCGCGCTCCACCGCCTCGACGTCCAGGCGGTTGTAGAGGGTCTCGATGCGCTCGGCCGGCCAGTCCTTGAGGCGCAGGCGCAGCTCGTCGCGCACCGCGTCGGAGACGCCCAGCAGGGTCAGGCGCTTGCTCATCAGCTTGGCGAACAGCCGCCGGCCGAACCGGTCGTAGTCGCCAAAGGCATGGTGCACGCCGATCACCGGCAGATTGGTGGCGAGGCAGGCGATCCAGATCGGCTTGAAGCGGTGGGCGATGACGAAGCGGATGCCTCGCGAGCGGACGATCTCGCGCAGCGCCTGGATGGCGCCGAGCTTGAGTCCGCGCACGTCCCGGGAGGAATATTCCAGGAACAGCACCTCGTCGCTGCCGCAGCCGGCCGCCACCTCGGCGTCGGCGGTGCCGGTGAGAAAGACCGTGGTGACGCGATAGCCGCTGCCCGCGAAGAGGCTGGCGGTCTGGCGGGCGCAGTCGAGGAAGGGACCGTCGTAGCCGTGACAGAACTGCAGCACCCGCGGTTCGGCGGAACGCGTCATACGCCAGCCCCCTCCTTGACCACCAGGATGTCTTCCATGATCAGATACTGCAGATCCGAGCCGAAGAACATGTTCAGGGCGTCGGTGGGCGAGCAGACCATGGGTTCACCGCGGCGGTTGAGCGAGGTGTTGAGGGAGACGCCGTTGCCGGTGAGCTTTTCCAGCTCGACCATGAGGTCGTACCAGCGCGGATTGTGCCGGCGCTCCAGCACCTGGGCGCGGGAGGTGCCGTCTTCGTGGACCACCTCGGGTACCCGGCTCTTCCACTCTTCGTTGACCTCGAAGGTAAAGGTCATGAAGGGCGAGGGATGGTCGACCTTGAGCATCTGCGGTGCCACGGTGTCGAGCATGGACGGGCAGAATGGCCGCCAGCGCTCGCGGAACTTGATCTGGGCGTTGATGCGATCGGCCACGCCCGGCACGCTGGGGCAGCCGATGATGGAGCGACCGCCCAGGGCGCGCGGACCGAATTCCAGGCGACCCTGGAACCAGGCCACCGGATTGCCGGCCACCATGATCTCGGCGATGCGCTGGGGCATGTCGTCGATCCGCTCCCACTTGGGTGCGTTGGGATGGCGGGCGCAGGCGGCGATGACGTCTTCGTTGCTGTAGCCGGGGCCGAGATAGACGTGCTCCATCTTCTCCACCGGCACGCCGCGGGCATGGGAGACGTAGGCGGCGGCGCCGACGGCGGTGCCGGCATCGCCCGAAGCCGGCTGGACGAACAGCTCCTTGACCTCGGGACGGGCGATGATCTTCTGGTTGAGCTTGACGTTGAGCGCGCAGCCGCCGGCAAAGGCAATCTTGCCGGTCTGGCGGATGATGTCGCCCAGGTAGTAGTCCATCATCTCCAGCGCCAGCTTCTCGAACAGCGCCTGCATGCTGGCGGCATAGTGGATGTAGGGATCGTCGGCGATATCGCCTTCGCGCTTGGGCCCCAGCCACTCGATCAGCTTGGGCGAGAAGTAGTAGCCCTTGCCCTTTTCCTTGTAGCGGCGGAAACCGATGACGTTGGCGTAGTCGGTGTTGATGATCAGCTCGCCGTTCTCGAATTTCGCCAGGCGCGAGAAATCGTACTTGCTGGCATCGCCATAGGGCGCCATGCCCATGACCTTGAATTCGCCGTCGAGCATCTCGAAGCCGAGGAATTCGGTGAGGGCGCCATAGAGGCCACCCAGGGAGTCCGGATCGTAGAACTCCTTGATCTTGTGGATCTTGCCGTTCTCGCCGTAGCCGAAGAAGGTGGTGGCGTATTCGCCCTTGCCATCGATGCCGAGGATCGCGGTCTTTTCGCTGAAGCCCGAGCAGTGATAGGCACTGGAGGCGTGGGCCAGGTGGTGCTCGACGGCTTCCAGCTTGACCTTCTTGAGGTCGAAGCCGAGCTGCACCAGGCACCACTCGATGCGCTTCTGGTAGCGGTGATAGCGGCGATTGCCGAACAGGATGGCGTCCAGGGCGCGATCCGGCGCGTAGGCATAGCGCTTGGCGTAGTGCCAGCGGGCTTCGCCGAAGAGACTGATGGGCGCATAGGGAATGGCCACCACGTCGACGTCGGCGGGGGTGATCCCGGCCTGCTCCAGGCAGAACTTGGCCGACTCGTAGGGCATGCGATTCTTGGCATGCTTGTCGCGTACGAAGCGTTCTTCTTCCACCGCGGCGATCAGCTTGCCGTCGATATAGAGCGCGGCGGAGGGATCGTGGCTGAGGGCGCCGGACAGGCCAAGGACGGTCAGGGACACAGGTAAAGCCTCTGTACAGGGCGAAGCCAGGGGAGTTCGCCGGGGTTTCGCGAGGCCGCTGCAGGCCCGCCTCGCCTCAAAAACGGCGAATTATAGCCGTTCAGGCAGGCCACGGGTAATGGCCGCACGCCGGAGCGGGGCTTAGCGCACGGCGATTCAGCCCCGGTACAGATGGCGGCGCTTCGCTCAAGCCGGCGGCAGGCGCTCGTCGAGCAACCGGTGCAGGGCGCTGTCGGCCGGCCAGTTGCGCAGCAAGCGGGCACGGTCGCGGGCATAGGCACTGGCATAGGCGCTGTCGCTGCCGTGGGCCTGCAGGGCGTCGAGGTCGATCACCAGCCAACGATCTTCATGCCAGATCAGGTTGGTGCCCTTGAAGTCGCCATGGCCGAGGCGCTCGCGGCGCAGGGCCTCGACCAGCGCCAGCAGGGCGTCCAGCTCGGCCGCGGGCGGGGCGGAATCCACATAGGGGGCGAAACGCTCCAGCAGATTGGGCCCGTCGACGAAGGGCGTGACCAGATAGGCGCGACCGCGCAGACCGAGGAAGCGCCGCTCGCGCACAGCCAGGGGCTCGGGGGTGGGAATGCCGAGGAACCGCAGGCGATGTCCTTCGCGCCAGCTGTGCCAGGCCCGGCTCGGTCGCCAGAAGCGCGTCAGCCAGTGGCCGAAGCCCTTGATGTTGTATCTCTTGAGCACCAGGTCCTGGCCCTGCCATTGCAGCCGGGCCACGGTGGCGGCGCCGCCGTCCTTGAAGGTCGGCAGGCCGGCCAGGGCGGCATCAGGATCGGCCAGCAGGCCTTCCAGACGACTCAGCCAGGTACGGCGCACGGCGATCAGGCCGAAGGCGCTGCGGGTGACGGCGAACAGGGTGCACTCCCGACCGCTCTTCTTCAGGTAGTCGGCCAGGCGCCAGCGGCGGATCTCGGCGGTGCGCGCCAGCAGGGCGTCGAGGCGCAGGGCGTGCTCGGCATTGACCAGCAGGTAGTGGATCAGCAGTTCTTCCAGCTGGGCATCCAGGGCGGCCGGCAACTGGGCGAAGAACACCGCCAGATTCTCCTGCACCCGCGCCTGGGACAGCGGTTGGCCGACACTCTCGGCCTGGATGTCCGCCGCATCTATGACCAGAGCGGCGCCGTCCTTGACCAGCAGGTTGTCCAGGTGCAGATCGGCCTGCCAGAGGCCCTGGGCATGTAGCTGCGCCAGGGTGGCGAGGGCGGCGCCTAGCAAAGCATCCTGAGCCGGCGACAAGGGCGGTTCGGTGGCGAGCGGCTGCCAGAGCTGCTCGACGCTGGGCGCCGCCTCGATGAAGTCGAACAGCAGCCAGGCGCCCTGCCCGCCTGCCTCGCCGCTGTCCAGCAGCGCGGGAGTCGGCGCCGCGGCGGCCGCCAGCAGGCGACAGCCCTCGCGCTCGCGGGCGAATTGCCGGCTCGCGCGCTCGCCGACCAGCAGCTTGGCCAGCACCCGCCGGCCCTGCCAGCGGGCTTCGCCGACATAGCGCTGACCGGGCAGCACCCTGAGCAGCGACAGCACTTCCAGTTCGCCACCGGGCAGTTCGATGCGCAGCGGCAGGGCTGGCGCGCGGCCGGCCCTGGCCAATTGCTCCAGGGTCATGCCTTGCGCTCCTTGTGGCGGCGACGCCCGGCCAGACGCTGGCTCCAGTCCCGCACGGCGGCGCTGTCCAGCGGCTGGTCCAGATAGCTCGCCAGCAGGCGGGCGATGTCCGGTTCACTCCATTGCGGCGCGCGGCGCAGCAGGGGTTCGAGATCGCGCAGGCGATCGCGCCGGCCGAACAGCAGCGGCCGGGTCTTTTCCAGATCGATCAGCCGCGCGACCAGGCCTTCGCCCTGGCGCTGCAGGAACAGATGCTTGGGATAGAAGCAGCCGTGCACCTGGCCGGCGCCGTGCAGCTGCCGGGCCAGTTCACCGACGGCGACCAGCACCGCCTGGCGCTCGTCCGGCGCCAGGTGCGGCCAGACCCGCAACCAGCTGTCCAGATCACGCCAGTCATCCAGCGCCCGGGTCAGCAGGATGGCGCGCCAGCCCTGGTCGTCGCGGCGCTCGCCGTAATAGGCCAGCTCCAGTGCCGGGATGCCGAGCTCGGCGTAGCGGCGGATGTTGCGACTCTCGCGGGCGAAGGTCGGCTCGCCCAGCGGGCGGGCCAGGGTCCGGGTCAGGTAGTCGCGCTGGCGCTTGAGGTAGTAGCCATGACCGGCGACGTCCAGGCGAAATACCTGGCTGAAGCCGCCGCGCCCCTGGTTGGGTTCATCCACCGCGGGCAGCTCCAGCGCCCACAGCGCCGCGAAGCTGTCCAGGCCCTGGCCGGCCAGCACGGCCCGATCCTCGGCCGCCCATACCTCGTTCATTCCCGCCCCTTGAAATAGTCCAGCACCTCGCGGATGCGCCCCTTGTCGTTGTCGCTGAGGCGCGCGCGACCGCGGTATTGCAGATAGAACCTGAGGCGCTGGGTGCGCGACAGCTGGTACTTGGCCACCTTGTCCAGGCAGGCCAGGTCCTTGACGATGCGCCAGCGCAGCCAGTGGCCGACCCAGAAGGCGCCGGCCGGGCAATCGATGAAATAGAGCACGCCCTGGCCATCCACCAGCAGGTTGCGCCACTTGAGATCGTTGTGGACGAAATGATGGTCGTGCAGGGTGCGGGTGGCCGCGGCCAGCTGGCGGCTGACGTTGTCCACCCAGACCCGGTCGCGCAGGCGTGGATCCTCGCGCCGGGCCAGTTCGGCGAGATCCAGGGTGTCGGGAATCTCCCGGGTGATCATGGCGCCGCGGGTGAACCCCCGGGGCGAGCGCTCCATCCCCCAGGCCACCACCGGCGCGGTGGCGATGCCCCACTTGGCGAAGCGCTTGAGATTCTGCCACTCGGCCTTGACCCGCGGCCGCCCGACATAGCGCCGCAGCCCCTTGCCAGCGCCGTGGTAGCGCTTGACGTAGTAGCGGATGCCGTCGCGCTCGATGCGCACCACTTCCGACAGCGGATCGCTGGTCAGGCGTTCGCCGGTCAGCGCGAACACCGCGTCCAGGGTCGCGAATTCGGGCAGGTGGGCGACGCTGGAATCGATGCGCCAGTCAGCCATCAGAGCCGGTCCCCGTAGCGTTCCTTGCGCTCCAGCAAGGCGGCGGCCTTGCGTTCCAGCCGCGCCAGCAAAGGCGCCTCGTCGCGCAGGATCTCGCGCAGCGGGCGCTGGAAGTAGCCGCGCAGGAAGCGCAGGAAGTCGCGCCGCGTCAGGCCGATGCCCAGGGCGGAGAAATACAGTCCGGCCAGGTCCTTGTCGCGCCAGCGCCGGGGCACCTGGGCGCGGCACTGGGCGCGGTGCAGGTCGATCAGCCAGAGTCGCAGAGTGGCCACGGTGACCGGCTGGGCGGTATCGAGCAGGAAATGGCAGATGTAGCAGTCGCGATGATTGACGCCGGCCCGGTGCATGGCGCCGGTCATGCGCGCCACCTCGGCGATCAGCGCCCGCTTGAGCGCCGGCTCGGGCGGCTGGCGGACCCAGTCGAGACTGAAGTCTTCGAGACTGACGGTGGGCGCCAGCTCCTCGGTGATGATGAAGGAGTGCTGGGTCGCCGGATTGACGCCGCGCTCGCCGAAGGCCACGGCGGTCATGGTCGGCACGCCGACCTGGTGCAGCCGCTCGATGGCCTGCCATTCCTGGCGCGCACCCAGCACCGGCTGCTTGGCCTGCAGCAGATTCTTGGCGATCTCGCCCCAGCCGATGCCGCGGTGGATCTTGACGAAGTAGCCGCGCCCGGCCACCTCGGTGCGCAGGGTGCGGCGGCCGTCCAGTTCGCGATAGACCTGGCCCTGCAGGGCCTCCACGGCGACGAAGGGATCCTGGCCGGCCCAGAGGCTGGCGAAGGGCTCACGCAATTCCAGGGTCATGCCACCCCCAGGATGACATCGGCGGCGCGCTCGGGCAGCGAATAGAGATCGGCGCTGTCGGCGAAGGCCAGGCCGTTGCGACCCTGCACCGCGCGGCGCTCGGGATCGGCCAGCAATTCGGCCAGCATCCGGTCCAGGATCTCCTGGGCGAAGGGCGACGGCACCACCTCGCCGGCGCGGGCCTCGTCGATGTAGTGGGCATAGCCGCAGACGTCGGTGACCAGCACCGGCAGCCCGGCGACCAGCGCCTCCAGGAGCACGGTACCGGTGTTCTCGTTATAGGCCGGATGGATCAGCAGATCGGCGCCGAGCAGGAAGCGTGGGATGTCGCTACGCCCCTTGAGGATCTGGACGCGATCGCTCACGCCCAGGGCCTTGGCCTGCAGCAGGAAGGGCTTGGGATCGTCCTGGCCGATGGCGAACAGCCGGGTGCGCTTGCGCAATTCCCTGGGCAGCGATGCCAGGGCGCGCAGACTGCGATCAAGGCCCTTGGTCTTGAAGCCGGAACCGATCTGCACCAGCAGCAGCTCGCCCTCCTCCAGCTCGAATTCGCGGCGGAAGTCGGCGCGGATCTCGGCGGCATTGGCCGGCGCGCGACGGTCGGCGGCGATGCCCGGCGGCAAGAGGTGGAAGCGCGGCGCCGGCGTGCCGTAGTGCTTGACGAACAGCGGCTGCTGCACCTCGGAGATCATCAGGATCTCGGTGGAGGACTCGGGCGCGAACACCGCCCGCTCGTATTCGGCGAAGTGGCGATAGCGACCCCACTGTCGATAGAGCGGGTTGCGCAGGGTCTGGGCCTTGTCCTCGAAACAGGGATCGGCGGCGTAATAGACGTCCAGCCCCGGCATCTTGTTGAAGCCGATCACCCGGTCCACCGGATCGCGGGCGAGGTCGGCCTGCAGCCAGGCGTGGAATTTCTCGTTGCGTCGGTGATTGAACAGGGCGCTGACCCGGGCCACCCGCACATCGAAGCCCTCCGGTACCGGGCCTTCCCAGATCAGGGTGTAGACGCGAATGGCATGGCCGCGGCGCTGGCACTCCTGGGCGATGCGCAGGAAGTCCCGCTGCAGGCCGCCAAAGGGAAAGTACTTGTAGAGCACGAAAGCCAGGGTCATGCGGGGAGGTCTTCCAACAGCAGGGTTTCCAGTTCCAGTTCGACCCGCTCCGGGGTCAGGGCGGCCAGACTCGCGGCGGGCTGATCGCGCGGCTCGTCGGTGCCATCCAGGCCCACGGCGCTCAGGTGCACCTGGGAGCGGCCATAGGCGCCGACCTTCTTCGGACTGGTCGGGCCATAGAGCGAAACGGTGGGCACGTCCAGGGCGGCCGCCAGGTGGCCAAGACCGGTATCCACCGCCACGCAGGCCCGGGCGCCGGCCAGCACCTTGGCCACCCCGGCGAGATTCAGGCGCGGCAGCACCTGGACGCCATCCAGGCCGTCGGCGATGCGTTCGGCCCGGGCGTGCTCCGCCTCGTTGCCCCACAGCAGCCGCACCGGCCAGTCCAGCCGGCTCATGCGTTCGGCCAGTTCGCGCCAGTGGGCCTCGGGCCAGTGCTTGCTGACCCAGGTGGTGCCATGCAGGAAGACCACATAGGGCGTCTCGTTGGGCCCGGCCAGGCGTTGCCGATCCAGGCCGTAGTCACCCACGCCGGCCGGCAGCGGATAGTCCAGCGCCTGGGCGAACAGCTGGCGGATCCGCTCCAGGGCATGCTGCCCCTTGGCCACGTGATAGCGTTCGTCATAGAAGCGGCTGGCCAGGGGCTCGCGCGCGGAAGTGCGGTCGAGACCGGCCACCGGCGCCTCGGCATAGCGGGTCAGCCAGGCGCTCTTGAGCAGGCCCTGGGCATCGATCACCCGGTCATAGCGCTGCTCGCGCACCCGACTCTTGAATTCGCCCCATTCGCCACTGGCCCAGGCGGAAAAGGGCTGCTTGCGCCAGCGCCGCAGGGCCACCGGGATCACCTGGCTCACCGCCGGGTGCCAGGCGGGAATCTCGGCGAAGCCTTCTTCCACCACCCAGTCGAAGCAGATGCCGGGGATGGCCCGGGCCGCATCGGTCAGCGCCGGCAGGGTATGGATGACATCGCCGAGCGACGAGGTCTTGACCAGCAGCACGCGCATCTAGCCCACCTCGACCGGATCGGCGACCAGACGGCCGAGAGCGTCCTGCACCAGGCTCGGCTGCAAGAGGCGCAGGCAGTCGTAGTGACCGAAGCGACAGGTGCGGTCGAAGCAGGGACTGCACTCCAGCCCCAGGCGCACCACCTCGACCTGACTGGCCAGTGGCGGCGTGAAGCCCGGCGAGGTGGAGCCATAGACCGCCACCAGCGGGCGATCCAGGGCGGCGGCCACGTGCATCAGCCCGGAATCGTTGCTGACCACGGCGCTCGCACAGGAGAGCAGGTCGATGGCCTCGGCCAGGGAGGTGCGCCCGGCGAGGTTGCAGACATCTTCTTCGAAGCCGGGGGTGACCCATTCGCGGATCTCTTCACCGCCCGGGGCATCCTTCTGCGAGCCGAACAGCCAGACCTGCCAGCCCTGGCGCAGCCGGGCATCGGCCACGGCGGCATAGTGCTCGGCCGGCCAGCGCTTGGCCTCGCCGAACTCGGCACCCGGACAGAGCGCCAGCACCGGCCGGTCCAGACTCAGGCCGAAGCGTTCCAGGGCGGCGTCGCGGCTGGCCGGATCGATGGCCAGGCGCGGCTCGGGATAGGGTTTGGGCAACTCGGCACCGGGCGCATGGGCCAGCGCCATGAAGCGCTCGATCATCAGCGGATAGCGGGCCTTGTCCAGGGTGCGGATATCGTTGAGCAGGCCGAATCTCATCTCGCCGCGCCAACCGGTGCGCTTGGGGATGCCGGCGAAATAGGGCACCAGCGCCGATTTCAGCGAGTTGGGCAGGAGGATCGCCTGGTCATAGCGACCGCGCAGCTGCTGGCCGATGCGCCGGCGGGTGGCCAACTCGAAGGCGCCATGGCCGAGGGGAAAGCTCAGGGCTTCGCGCACCTCGGGCATGCGCTCGAGCAGCGGGCGACTCCACTCGGGGGCGAGTACGTCGATCTGGCAGTCGGGGTGCTGGCGCTTGAGGCAGACGAAGAGGGTCTGCGCCATCACCATGTCGCCGACCCAACTGGGTCCGATGATCAGAATATTCATGCTGGAAGGCGATCGGCACCTAGCGGGTGGCCGACTCCCACTCCCTCAGGCCCGGCCTGATCGAAAGCTCGCGCACGGACATCGACATCTTGCCTCTCCTTACTGATGACGGCCTAAAAGGTGGCCGGATTGCCGGACGGCGTGTCCAGCCCCAGGCCGTGCCAGATACGGCGTACTTCGTCGCGCTCGGCGAGAAAGCCGTCGGCCGGCACCTTGCCCGGCTGCTTCTGCAAGACCAGGCGGTGCAGCGCGGCGCGGTAGGCCTTGTAGGCTTCGCGCAGGGCAATGGCGTCCGTGGCCGGTACCAGACCAGCCGCTTCGAGGGATTCCAGGATGCGGATGTTGTCGGGAAAACGCAGCAATTCGGGATGCTGCCACGACCAGGCCAGAACGGCATATTGGACCATAAATTCGATATCGACGATACCGCCGGCATCCTGCTTGAGGTCGAACAGCTGCTCCGGCCGGCGCGCGTTCGGCCCCAGTCCGCCGGCGGTCAGCGCGGTGCCGAGGTTGTCGAGCATCTTGTCGCGCATGCCGGCCACGTCGGCCTGCAGGGTCGCCAGCTCCCGTTGCCGACCGAGGATGCGCGCCCGCACCGCATCGAAGCGCTCGCCCAGCCGCGGGCCACCCGCCACCACCCGCGCCCGCACCAGGGCCTGGTGTTCCCAGGTCCAGGCCTCGCTCTGCTGGTAGCGCTCGAAGGCCTCCAGCGAACTCACCAGCAGCCCCGCCGCGCCGGACGGCCGCAGGCGCATGTCGACCTCGTAGAGGGTGCCCACCGGGGTGGTGGTGGTGAGCAGATGGATGATGCGCTGACCGAGGCGATTGAAGAACTGGGCGCCATCCATGGGCTTGGCGCCATCGGTCTCGGCCAGGGGATCGGCGTCGTGGATGAACACCAAGTCGAGATCCGAACCGTGGCCGAGTTCGATGCCCCCGACCTTGCCATAGCCGACGATGACGAAATCCGGCTGGCAGGGCGAGCCGTCGCGCCGCTGCGGCGTGCCATGGCGCTGCACCAGCTGGCGCCAGGCCAGGCCGAACACCTCTTCGAGGATCACCTCGGCCAGCCAGGTGAGATAGTCGCTGACCATCATCAGCGGCAGGCTGCCGGCGATCTCCGCCGCCGCCACCCGCAGGCTGTGGGCGCGCTTGAAGTGGCGCAGCACGTCCATCTGCTGCTCCAGGTCCTCTTCGGGCAGGCGCATCAGGCGCTCGCGCAACTCGGCGGCCAGTTCCGGCTTCTGCGGCGGATGATAGAGCCGCCCCTCGTTGAGCAATTCGTCGAGCAGCGCCGGATAGCGGGCGATCTGCTCGGCCACCCAGGCACTGGCGCCGCAGAGTTCCAGCAGCCGCGCCAGGGCCGGCGGATTCTCGCTGAGCAGGACCAGGTAGGCCGAGCGGCGCGCCACCGCCTCCACCAGCGGCAGCACCCGCTCCAACGCCCGATCGGGTTGCTCGTCGGCGCTGACCGCATCCAGCAGCCGCGGCATGAAGGCATCCAGGCGTTCGCGACCGGCGCGCTGCATGGCGCGCACCTGACCACTGGCGCGCAGGCTGGCCAGCAATTCCAGCGCCTGCTCCGGCGCCTGGAAGCCCGCCTCGCGCAGTCGCGCCAGGGACTCCTCGGGGTCGAGCAGGTCGTCCCACAGCGGCAGCCAGCTGTCTTCCAGTTCGGCGCTCTGGGTCTCCTCCTCGGGATCGGCGATGGTCTGCTGGAAGTGCCAGTCGATGCGGCTGCGCCAGGCGTCGAGCGCGGCGCTGAATTCATCCCAGTCGGCATGGCCCATGAGAAAGGCCACCCGCGCCCGGCCCTGGGGATCCACCGGCAGGGTCTGGGTCTGCTGGTCGGCGATGGCCTGCAGCCCGTGCTCCACATAGCGCAGGAAGCAATAGCCCTCGCGCAACTCGGCTTCGGCCGCGGCCGGCAGATAGTCGCGCTCGCGCAGACTGGTCAGCACCCTGAGCAGCGGTCGCTGCTGCAGCGCCGGATCGCGTCCGCCGTGGATCAGCTGATAGGCCTGGGCGATGAATTCCACTTCGCGGATGCCACCCGCGCCCAGCTTGACGTTGTCGGTCATGCCGCGCCGGCGCACCTCCTGGCGGATCAGCTGCTTCATGCTGCGCAGGGCTTCGATGGCGGAGAAATCCAGATAGCGCCGATAGACGAAGGGCCGCAGCAGGGTCAGCAGTTCGGCGCCGCTGGCCTGGTCGCCACCGACCACCCGCGCCTTGATCATGGCGTAGCGTTCCCAGTCGCGCCCCTGGTCCTGGTAATAGAGCTCCATGGCGGCAAAGCTCAGCACCAGGGCACCGGCGCTGCCATAGGGCCGCAGGCGCATGTCGACGCGAAAGACGAAGCCGTCCACGGTGACGGCGTCCAGCGCCTTGATCAGGCGCTGCCCGAGGCGGGTGAAGAATTCCTGGTTGTCCTGCTCGCGCCGCGCGCCGCGGGTCTCCCCGGCCTCGCCATAGGCGAAGATCAGGTCGATGTCGGAGGACAGATTGAGCTCTCCCGCGCCCAGCTTGCCCATGCCCAGCACCACCAGCTGCTGCGGCTGGCCGCTGTGGCGTCCGGTCGGCACGCCGAACTGGCTGCACTGCTGGGCGTACAGCCAGGCGCAGGCCTGGTCGATGCAGGCATCGGCTAGGTCGCTGAGGTCGCGACAGGTCTCCACCAGATCGGCGCGGCGGGTCAGGTCGCGCCAGACGATGCGCACCTGCTGCAGCATGCGGAAGCGCCGCAGCCGCCGTCCCAGTTCGGCTTCGTCCGGGCAGTCGGCCAGGGCGTCGCGCAGGCGCTGCGCCATGGCCCCCGGCGCCAGCGACAGCGCAAGGTCGCCGCTGTCGACCAGCGCCAGGCAAGGCTCGGGCAACCGGCAGAACTGCTCGACGACGAAGTCGCTGAGGGCAGCCACCCGTCGCCAGTCGGCGCATTGCGCCGCGGACCAGTTCGCCTGGCGGGCCGCCGCCGCGGGCAGCGTGGCCAGGGCATCGGCCAGACGCCGGTCGGCGAGCTCGGCACATGCGACGAGAGTCGGAGGCAGATCGGGACGAAGGAGGGGTATCATGGGCAGTCCTGCGCAGGGACGGTCGAATCCCGCCACCCTGCCGCGAACCCCCTGCCAGGGACATTCCGACGGACCACCTGGTCCGAGCGGGAACCGTTTTCACGTCCGCGGTTCGGAGTTCGCGAGCCCTCGAGCAGCGCGTTCGACAAACGTCGAATTGTTTTTTATCGCATTACAGCTCGGAGCTGAAACGGATTTGAATTTGTAGTAAAACTACACGCCGATCGGAACCGTCCGGTCATAAATCCAAGAATTTTCGCTGCCCCCAAGAGGCCGGCGGCGACCCTGAGGCGACCGATTTTGGAAGCCTTTCCGCCCTGGAGCAAGCCATGCAAGATCTCGATCCCGTCGAAACCCAGGAATGGCTGGACGCCCTGGAGTCCGTCCTCGACCACGAAGGCGAGGAGCGCGTTCATTATCTGATGACCCGCATGGGCGAACTGGCTACCCGCAGTGGTACCCAGCTGCCCTACTCCATCAATACCCCCTATCGCAACACCATTCCAGTGACCAAGGAAGCCCATATGCCGGGCGACCTGTTCATGGAGCGACGCATCCGCTCGCTGGTTCGCTGGAACGCCCTGGCGATGGTCATGCGCGCCAACCTCAAGGATCCGGATCTGGGTGGCCACATCTCCACCTTCGCCTCCAGCGCCACCCTCTATGACATCGGCTTCAACTATTTCTGGAAGGCGCCCAACGAAGAGCACGGCGGCGACCTGATCTACTATCAGGGCCATGCCTCCCCCGGCGTCTACGCCCGTGCCTTCCTGGAAGGCCGCCTCTCCGAAGACCAGATGAACAACTTCCGCCAGGAAGTGGACGGCAAGGGGCTGTCGAGCTACCCGCACCCGCACCTGATGCCCGACTTCTGGCAGTTCCCGACCGTGTCCATGGGTCTGGGTCCGATCACCGCCATCTACCAGGCCCGCTTCATGAAGTACCTGGAGAACCGCGGCTACATCCCCGCCGGCAAGCAGAAGGTCTGGTGCTTCATCGGCGACGGCGAGTGCGACGAGCCGGAAACCCTGGGCGCCATCTCCCTGGCCGGCCGCGAGAACCTCGACAACCTGATCTTCGTCATCAACTGCAACCTGCAGCGCCTCGACGGCCCGGTCCGCGGCAACGGCAAGATCGTCCAGGAACTGGAAGGCATCTTCCGCGGCGCCGACTGGAACGTCACCAAGGTCCTCTGGGGCCGCATGTGGGATCCGCTGTTCGCCCGCGACACCGAAGGCCGCATGCAGCAGCGCATGGACGCCGTGGTCGATGGTGAATACCAGAACTACAAGGCGAAAGACGGTGCCTATGTGCGCAAGCACTTCTTCGGCGCCAACCCCGAGCTGCTGAAGATGGTCGAGGACCTGTCCGACGACGAGATCTGGAAGCTCAACCGTGGCGGTCACGACCCCTACAAGGTCTATGCGGCCTACCACCAGGCGGTCAACCACAAGGGCCAGCCCACCGTCATCCTGGCCAAGACCATCAAGGGCTACGGCACCGGTGCGGGCGAAGCCAAGAACACCGCGCACAACACCAAGAAGGTCGATGTGGAGTCGCTGAAGAAATTCCGCGATCGCTTCGACATCCCGCTGAACGACTCCCAGCTCAGCGAGCTGCCCTTCTATCGTCCGGCCGACGACAGCGCCGAGATGAAGTACCTGATGAGTCGTCGCGAATCCCTGGGCGGTCACCTGCCCCAGCGTCGCGCCCGCAGCATCAGCATCCCCACGCCGCCCCTGGACAGCCTGAAGGCGGTACTGGACGGCTCCGGCGATCGCGAGATCTCCACCACCATGGCCTTCGGCCGCATCCTGTCGCAACTGGTCAAGGACAAGGACCTGGGCAAGCGCATCGTGCCCATCCTCGCCGACGAGGCCCGTACCTTCGGCATGGAAGGCATGTTCCGCCAGCTGGGCATCTACTCGCCCCACGGCCAGCTCTATGAGCCGGTCGACCGCGACCAGGTGATGTACTACCGCGAGGAGAAGGACGGCCAGATCCTCCAGGAAGGCCTCAACGAGGCCGGCGCCATGTCCTCCTTCATCGCCGCCGGTACCGCCTACAGCAACTACAACCAGCCCATGCTGCCGGTCTACATCTTCTATTCGATGTTCGGCTTCCAGCGCATCGGCGACCTGGCCTGGGCGGCGGGCGATGCCCAGACCCGCGGCTTCCTGCTGGGCGGCACCTCCGGCCGCACCACCCTGAACGGTGAAGGCCTGCAGCACGAGGACGGTCACAGCCATATCCTGGCCGGCACCATCCCCAACTGCCGCAGCTACGATCCCACCTATGCCTACGAGCTGGCGGTGATCATGCGCGAAGGCATCCATCAGATGATGGAACTGCAGCAGAGCGTCTTCTACTACATCACCGTGATGAACGAGAACTACCAGCAGCCGGCCATGCCCGCAGGTGTCGAGGACGGCATCATCAAGGGCATGTACCTGCTGGAAGAAGAAAAGGGCGACTTCAAGCACCGCGTCCAGCTCTTGGGCTCGGGCACCATCCTCAACGAGGTCCGCGCTGCTGCGAGCCTGCTGCGCGAGATGGGCGTCGGCGCCGACATCTGGAGCGTCACCAGCTTCAACGAACTGCGCCGTGAAGGCCTGGCCGTGGATCGCTGGAACCGCCTGCACCCGCTGGAAGAGCGCCGCCTGACCTATGTCGAGCAGTGCCTGGGCGAGCGCCAGGGTCCGGTCATCGCCTCCACCGACTACATGAAGCTGTTCGCCGACCAGATCCGCCAGTGGGTCCCCACCGAATTCCAGGTGCTGGGTACCGACGGCTTCGGTCGCAGCGACAGCCGCAAGAAGCTGCGTGATCACTTCGAGGTCGACCGCCGCTGGGTCGCCGTCGCCGCTCTGCAGGCGCTGGCCAACCAAGGCAAGCTGGAACGCAAGGTCGTGGCCGATGCCATCACCAAGTTCGGCATCGACACCGAGAAGCGCAATCCCCTGGATTGCTGATGCGGCACACGGATAAGAGGAAACAACTGTGAGCGAGACCATCCGCGTACCCGACATCGGCAGTGGCGACGGCGAAGTCATCGAGCTGCTGGTAAAGGTCGGCGATACCGTCGAGGCCGAACAGAGCCTGGTGGTGCTGGAGTCCGACAAGGCCAGCATGGAGATCCCGGCCCCCAAGGCCGGCAAGATCGCCGCCCTGCACATCAAGGTCGGCGACACCCTCAAGACCGGTGATCTGCTGATCGACCTGGAAGGCGAGGACGCCGCCACCGGCAGCGAACCCGCCGCCGAACCCAAGGCCGAGTCCAAGCAGACCCAGGTCGAGGAAAGCGAAACCCCGACGCCGGCCGGCGACGAGGACGCTTCGGCGTCCGCCGGCGAAGGCGAAGCCCAGGAGATCCATGTCCCGGACATCGGCTCCAGCGGCAAGGCCAGCATCATCGAGGTGGCGGTCAAGCCCGGCGACACCATCGCCGCCGAGCAGACGCTGATCACCCTGGAGTCCGACAAGGCCAGCATGGAAATCCCCTCCCCCGC
This sequence comes from Pseudomonas sp. RIT411, assembly GCF_003057735.2. Lineage (NCBI taxonomy): Bacteria > Pseudomonadati > Pseudomonadota > Gammaproteobacteria > Pseudomonadales > Pseudomonadaceae > Pseudomonas > Pseudomonas sp. RIT411. Next base: position 72,886 of record NZ_QBIZ02000015.1, on the reverse strand, counting down.
CGCCGGCGTGGTGGAGAGCGTTTCCGTCAAGGTCGGCGACGAAGTGGGCACCGGCGATCTGATCCTGGTGCTCAAGGGCGCCGCCAATGCCAAGCCGAGCAAGAGCGTCGAGTCCAAGGCCGGCGACAAGCCGGCCAAGGAAGCCGCCGAGCCCGAGCTGCACGAGGAAGCCGCCGCCGAGCCGGCCGGTGAATCGGTCGAGGAGATCAAGGTCCCCGACATCGGCTCCACCGGCAGCGCCAACGTCATCGAGGTGCTGGTCAAGGCCGGTGACCAGGTCAAGGCCGAGCAGTCGCTGATCGTGCTGGAGTCCGACAAGGCCAGCATGGAAATCCCGGCGCCCAAGGCGGGCGTGGTGGAAAGCGTTGCCATCAAGGTCAACGACCAGGCCAAGACCGGCGATCTGATCCTGACCCTGAAGGTGGCCGGTGCCGCGCCCAAGCAGGCGGCCAAGCCGGCTGCCGGCAACACCGCCAGCGCGCCGGCTGCCGAGAAGAAGGCCGAGGCGCCGGCCAAGGCCGCCGCTCCCGCCAGCGCCCCTGCCGCCGGCAAGGGCAAGAAGGTCCATGCCGGCCCGGCCGTGCGTATGGTCGCCCGCGAGTTCGGTGTCGATCTGGGCGAGGTCACCCCGACCGGTCCCAAGGGTCGCATCCTCAAGGAAGACGTCCAGGCCTACGTCAAGGATCAGCTGCAGAAGAGCAAGGCGGCTCCGGCTGCGGCTGCCGGCGCCACCGGTGGTGCCGGCATCCCGCCGATCCCCACCGTGGACTTCAGCAAGTTCGGCGAGATCGAAGAGGTGCCGATGACGCGCCTCATGCAGGTCGGTGCCAACAACCTGCATCGCAGCTGGCTGAACGTGCCCCACGTGACCCAGTTCGACCAGTCCGACGTGACCGATCTGGAGGCCTTCCGGGTCGGCCAGAAAGCCGTGGCGGAAAAGGCCGGCGTCAAGCTGACCATCCTGCCGTTCCTGCTCAAGGCCTGCGCCCATGTGCTCAAGGAACTGCCGGACTTCAATGCCTCCCTGGCCCCCAGCGGCAAGGCGGTGATCCGCAAGAAGTACGTGCACATCGGCTTCGCCGTGGACACCCCGGATGGCCTGCTGGTCCCGGTCATCCGCAACGTCGACCAGAAGAGCCTGCTGCAACTCGCCGCCGAAGCCGCCCAACTGGCGGAAAAGGCGCGGACCAAGAAGCTCAGCGGCGACGACATGCAGGGCGCCTGCTTCACCATCTCTAGCCTGGGTCACATCGGCGGTACCGGCTTCACGCCGATCGTCAATGCCCCGGAAGTGGCGATCCTCGGCGTGTCCAAGGCCAGCATGCAGCCGGTCTGGGACGGCAAGGCCTTCCAGCCGCGCCTGATGCTGCCGCTGTCGCTGTCCTACGATCACCGCGTGATCAACGGGGCGGCCGCCGCGCGCTTCACCAAGCGCCTGGGCGATCTGCTGGCGGAAATCCGCGGTCTGCTGTTGTAAACCGCCACAGGACGGTAACGGAAGGCCGTTACCGTCCCCTGGTGTAGTTCAGAAACCCCGCTCACGCGGGGTTTTTGCTGTCAGATCAACCGAAAGATCCAGGAAAAAGGTAGGATGAGCGCCCCGAGCGCCGCCCCTTGCATGCGCCGGGCCCTATCGGGCAACCTGACAGCCATCCCAGCGTGCTGGCGAGGCGGAAAGGAAAAAGGATTAATGATTTGTCTGTCCTTTCCGATAAACCTAGGACATCTTTCCGTCTTCACAAGGACGCGGACCCTCGCATGAGTATTCACTCCGATGCTGCCGATGCCGCGGTAGCCGATCAGGCGGGCGCGCTCAGCGCTCCTGCCCGATTGGGCTTGCTGCGTTTCGAGCGTCTGAATGAAGCCTCCTGGGCGATGCTCTATCTCGATTCCCGCTGCGAAGCCAGCCTCGGCCTGCCCGCCCAGGCGCTGTGCTCGCTCATCGATGCCCCCTATGCCAGCCTGATGGAGCCCAGCGTCCGTCATCGGCTGCACGAAGACATCCAGCTGCAACTGGCCGAACACGGCAGCTATCAGGTGCGCTACCTGTTCCACTCCCCCACGGCGCCCTGCCAGGTCGTCGAGGTCGGCGAGAGTCTGCAGCGCCATGGTCGCCCGCTGCTGCGCGGCTATCTGCTGCGGGTGATGAACGACGACGCCCTGGCCGGCGAATGGGAAGCCCATAATGTGGCCCTGCGCTCGACCCTGGCCCTCCTGCAGGACAGCCAGGATCACAGCCAGCAACGCCTGGCGATGGCCCAGGCGCGGCAGACCCTGTTGCTCGAATTGTCCCGCCTGGCCCTGCGCCAGGCGCCGGTGGACGATGACCTGGTGCAGTTGCTGCGCGCCCAGGGCCCGGCCGCCTTTGCCGTGGACGAACTCAGCCTGTGGCGCTACGAGGGCAATGGCCTCGTCACCCTGTGTAAGGAAGAACGCCTGCCGACCCTGTGCAGCGACCACCGGCGCCGGTTGCGCGAGCAGGGCGTGATCGAAGACGCCAGCCAGGTGCTGCACCCGTCCCACAGCGGAGGCGGAACGGCGCTGGACGTGGCACTGCTGCACGACGGTCAACTGACCGGTCTGCTCTGCCTGCGACGGGACCGAGCGGCCACCTGGGAAGCCGAGGACGTCGCCTTCGCTCGCAGCCTGGCGGAATGCCTGGCCGCCCTGCTCCAGCAACCGCAGCGCCCGTCCAAGCTCGCCCACCCCCTGACCCGGGTGATGGAAGCCAGCAACGATGCCTTCCTGCTGCTGGATGCCAGCGGTTGCCTGGAGCACGCCACCGACAGCTTCGCGCGGATCACCGGCTATCCCATCGGCAAGCTTCAGGGGCTGCACGTCGAATCCCTGCCCGCCCTGGAAAACTGGGGCGAGCTGCTCTACGAAGCCTGGCAACGCCTGGCGCACCAAGACAGCTGGCAGGGCGAACTGCGCTGCTATCGCCGGGACGGCGAGAGCTACTGGGGCCAGCTGTCGCTGTCCAAGATCAAGCAGCCCAATGGCGATCTGCAGGGCTATCTGGGCATCTTCCAGGACACCAGCAAGACCCGCTTCGCCCAGCAGCACAACGACGAATTGGTGTTTCGCGACAGCCTCACCGGGCTGGCCAATCGCAGCCACTTCATCGCCCGCCTGGAAGCCCGCCTGGAGCAGTCCAATCCCAACCGCGAACACTCGCTGCTGCTGGTGGACGTCGACAACTTCAAGAGGGTCAACGACAGCCTGGGGCATCGTATCGGCGACCAGCTGCTGGTGGGTCTGGCCCGGCGCCTGCGCAGCGCCCTGGGCACGGGCGCGCTGATCGCCCGCATCGCCAGCAACGAATTCGCCGTGCTGCTCGAAGGCATGGACGCGGTCGCCGCCGACAGCCTGGCCCGCGACACCCTGGTGGCCCTGGATCCGCCGCTCTATGTGGAAGGCCACCCGACCCTGATCAGTTGCTCGATCGGCCTGACCACCGCGCGACCGCACGAGACCGATCCGCAGACCCTGATCAAGCACGCCGGCCTCGCCCTGCACCGAGCCAAGGCCACTGGCGGCCATCAGGTCCAGGTGTTCACCGAGGCGCTGATCGCCGAGGCCAGCAACAAGCTGTTCGTGCAGAACAACCTGCGCCGGGCTTTGGAGCAGAACGAACTGCTGGTGCACTACCAGCCCAAGGTCTGCCTGAAACGCGCCAAGTTGCTGGGACTGGAGGCCCTGATCCGCTGGCAGCACCCGGAAAAGGGCATGATCCGCCCGGATCAGTTCATCAGCATCGCCGAGGAAACCGGGCTCATCGTGCCCATCGGCAAATGGATCATCCGCGAGGTCTGCCGCCAGCTGCACCGCCTCGACGCCGCCGGCTTCGACGATCTGCAGATCGCCATCAACCTGTCGCCCAAGCAGTTCACCGATCCCGACCTGGTGCAGTCCTTCGTCACCATCCTTGACGAGGAGGGCATCGCGCCCAAGCGTCTGGAGCTGGAACTGACCGAAAGCCTCCTGCTGGATGCCACCGACGCCACCCGCAACACCCTCGAAGCCCTCAAGCACCTGGGCATGAGCCTGGCGATGGACGACTTCGGCACCGGTTATTCGTCGCTCAGCTACTTGAAAAAATTCCCCATCGACGTCATCAAGATCGACAGGAGTTTCATCAAGGACATCCCGGACAACCAGGACGACATGGAAATCACCTCCGCGGTGATCGCCATGGCCCACAACCTGCGGCTGCAGGTGGTTGCCGAGGGCATCGAGACGACCGAACAGCTGGCTTTCCTGCGCCACCATCGCTGCGATATCGGCCAGGGCTATCTGTTCGACAAGCCCATCCCGGCCGACCAGCTCGACGCCTCCCTGGCGCGTTACCTGCCGACGCGCTGACCCGCCGCGCGGACTGACCCCGCTGCCGCGATTTTGCGTACACTGAGCCTTTCGCCTGGCCCTTTCCCACGAGGTATCCCATGGTCCTGCGTTCCGAAATCCTGACCAAGAAGACCCATCTGCCCGCCGCCGAGCAGGCACTGCCCGGCCGCGAGACGGCCATGGCCGTACCCGCGGCCCACTATGTCAACGGCAATCCGTTGCAAGGCCCCTTCCCCGCCGGCCTGCAGAGTCTGGTGGTGGGCATGGGCTGCTTCTGGGGCGTCGAGCGGCGCTTTTGGCAACAACCCGGCGTCTGGACCACCGCGGCCGGCTATGCCGGCGGCCATACCCCCAACCCCACCTACGAAGAGGTCTGCTCCGGCCTGACCGGTCATACCGAGGTGGTGCTGGTGGTGTTCGATCCGGCCCAGACCTCGCTGGAGGCGCTGCTGAAGATCTTCTGGGAAGCCCACGATCCGACCCAGGGCATGCGCCAGGGCAACGACGTCGGCACCCAGTATCGCTCGGCCCTGTATTACGCCGACGACAGCCAGCGGGAAGCCTTCGAAGCCAGCCAGGCCGCCTTCCAGGCGCAGTTGGCCGAGGCCGGCTATGGCGAGATCACCACCGAGATCGCCCCGCTGCCGCCCTTCTACTACGCCGAGGCCTATCACCAGCAATACCTGGCGAAGAATCCCAACGGCTACTGCGGCCTGGCCGGTACCGGTGTCTGCCTGCCGCCCAGCCTCGCGGTCTGATCCCGAGCCGCTGCGGCGGCTTTCTTTGTTGGGCTGCGGCGGTAGCGCCGCCTCAACCCAACCTGCCAGGCTCTTCCCGTAGGTTGGGTTGAGCCCAGCGAAGCCCAACGGTCCCGGCCTCGCTATTCCGCGATCAGCCAGTCCAGTCGCCAGCTGCCTTCACCCTGGGCCAGGTGCTCGGCCAGCCAGGGCAGCAACTCGCGCAATTCTTCTTCCAGCCCCCACGGCGGATTGACGATGGCCAGTCCCGAGCCATTGAGCCGGGTGGGATCGTCCGCCGCGCGGATCAGCAACTCGACGTTGAGCAACTTGGGCGCGCCGCTGGCCTGCAGCCCAGCATGGAAGCGCCTCAACTGGCGGCGATCCTTGATCGGATACCAGAGCGCGATCACCGTCTGGCGCATGCGGCCGACGGCCTCAGCGACCGCCTTGGCGCAGCGCTCCAGCTCGTCGGCCTTCTCGAAGGGCGGATCGATCAGCAGCAGGGCCCGGCGTTCCGGCACCGGCAGCAGCGCCCGCGGCAGCAGCCAGCCATCCTTCTGGTGCACCGCCACCCGGCGATCTCCGGCCATGTTTTCCTTGAGCAGGCGACCGTCCTCGGGGTGCAGCTCATTGAGCAGCAGCCGATCCTGGGGGCGCAACGCCTGGCGCATCAATTCGGGCGAGCCGGGGTAGTAGCGCAGCGCGCCGTCGGGATTGAGTGCCGCCACCGCTTCGCGATAGCCGACAAAGGCCGCCGGCGCGGATTCCAGGGCCCACAGGCGTCCGATGCCTTCGCGCCATTCGTCGGTACGGCTGGCCTGGTCGCCGGCCAGGTCATAGCGACCCACGCCGGAATGGCTGTCCAGATAGACGAAGGGCGTCTCCTTGCGCGCCAGCAGCGCGGCCAGGCGCAACAGGGTGGCGTGCTTGAAGACATCGGCGTGATTGCCGGCGTGGAAGGCGTGTCGGTAATTCATGGGATACTCCAGCGTCAGCCCTACAGTGTACCGCCTTCCTCGGGCACCCGCGGCGTCGCGCTTTGACACCCCGGCCACCCAGCGGGTTAAATCCCCTGGTTCTTCAATTCTTTACCCCAGGAGTCACGCTTGGACGCTGTCACCATCAACAGCTTGTTCTTGATCGGTGCGGTGCTGATCGGCCTGTCGATTCTGGTCAGCTCGATTTCCTCGCGGGTCGGCATCCCGATCCTGGTGATCTTCCTGGTGGTCGGCATGTTCGCCGGCGTCGACGGCCCCGGTCACATCGCCTTCGACAACTATCCGATGGCCTACCTGGTGGGCAACCTGGCGCTGGCGGTGATCCTGCTCGACGGCGGCATGCGCACCCGGGTGTCGAGTTTCCGCGTGGCGCTCTGGCCGGCGCTGTCGCTGGCCACCGTGGGGGTGATGATCACCACCGGCCTGACCGGGGTCGCCGCCGCCTGGCTGTTCGACCTCAGCCTGCTGCAGGGCCTGCTGATCGGCGCCATCGTCGGCTCCACCGATGCTGCGGCGGTGTTTTCCCTGCTCGGTGGCCGCGGTCTCAACGAACGGGTCACCGCGACCCTGGAAATCGAATCCGGCAGCAACGACCCCATGGCGGTGTTTCTCACCGTCACCCTCATCGAGATGCTCGCCAGCGGCCAGAGCGGCTTCAGCTGGAGTCTGCTGGGCCATTTCGTCAGCGAATTCGCCATCGGCGGGGTGATCGGCCTCGGCGGGGGCTGGCTGCTGCTGCAACTGATCAACCGCATCCACCTCGCCGACGGCCTCTATCCGCTGCTGGCCATCAGCGGTGGCCTGCTGATCTTCGCCCTGACCAACGCCGCCCATGGCAGCGGCATTCTCGCCGTCTACCTGGCCGGTCTGCTGATGGGCAATCTGCCGATCCGCAGCCGCCACGGCATGCTGCACATGCTCGATGGCATGGCCTGGCTGGCGCAGATCGGCATGTTCCTGGTGCTGGGCCTGCTGGTGGAGCCGCACAACCTGCTGCCCATCGCCCTGCCCGCCCTGGGCCTGGCCCTGTGGATGATCCTGGTCGCCCGCCCGCTGTCGGTGGCCATCGGCCTGCTGCCCTTCCGCGCCTTCCATGACCGGGAAAAGGCCTTTATCGCCTGGGTCGGGCTGCGCGGCGCAGTCCCTATCATCCTGGCGGTGTTCCCGATGATGGCCGGGCTGCCCCAGGCCCAGCTGTTCTTCAACGTGGCCTTCTTCATCGTGCTGGTGTCGCTGCTGGTGCAGGGCTCCAGTCTGCCGCTGGCGGCCAAGCTGCTCAAGGTGACGGTGCCGCCGGAACCGGCGCCCTTCTCCCGCGCCGGGTTGCAGGTTCACCCGACCAGCGAATGGGAGCTGTTCATCTATCGTCTGGGCGCCGAGAAGTGGTGCATCGGCGCCGCCCTGCGCGAGCTGAAGATGCCCGAGGGCACCCGTATCGCCGCGCTGTTCCGCGGCGAGACCCTGCTTCACCCCTCCGGCAGTACCACCCTGGAAGCCGGCGACATCCTCTGCGTGGTCGGCCACGAACACGACCTGCCGGCCCTGGGGCGGCTGTTCAGCCAGGCGCCGCAGCAGACCCAGAGATTCTTTGGCGACTTCGTCCTCGAAGCCGACGCCGAACTCAGCGCCGTGGCTGCGCTCTACGGCCTGCAACTGGGCGAGGTGGACGGCAACCAGCGCCTCGGCAGCTTCATCACCCACGAGATCGGCGGCGAACCCATCGTTGGCGACCTGGTGGAATGGAACGGCCTGGTGTGGATCGTCGCGGCCATCGAGAACAAGCGCGTGCGCAAGGTCGGTGTGAAGTTTCCCGAAGGGCGCAACAGCGGGCCCGCGCTCTTTCTTTAACGATGGATGAACAGGGTTCGCGGCTTGAGGGGTGCTGCCTTGCACCCCAGGCAGCCTGGCTTTAACCTCGCGCCTTTCCACTGCCCGACGCCTGCCGCATGCACCGCCTGTCCGCTCTGCTTCGCGCCGCCGCCCTCTGCGGCTGCCTGTTCACCCTTCCCGCCGTCGCTCAGGATTCCGGGCCGCCGGATGCCCAGCAGGTGCAGCAGAATCTGAACGGCCTGGCCGATCGCAAGCTGCCCGCCCCCGAGCAGAGCGCCGCCCAGGACAGCCTGCAGCAGACCCTCAAGCTGCTCGACCAGCGCGACCAGTACGTCAAGCAGCTGGCCGATCTGCGCCAGCAACTGGCCCAGGCGCCGCAGCAGACCAAGGACGCCCAGCGGCAACTGGCACGGCTGCGCGCCGAGCCGATCAAGCCGGCCGAACAGCGCTATGCCGGCGCCACGCCCCAGGCCCTGGAACAGCGCCTGAGCGAGACCAGCCTGGCGCTCAACAGCGTGCAGGACGACCTCAATGCGGCCAACAGTCTGGTGATCAACGCCCAGACCCGTCCCGAGCGCGCCCAGGTGGACATCGCCAATCTGCAGACGCGTCTGCAGCAGATCGCCGATCTGCTCAAGGCCGGACGCGAGAACGCCAAGCCCCTCACCGCCGAGCGGCGCGGGCAGTTGCTGGCGGAACAGGCGGCCGCCAATGCGCAGATCCAGCTGCTGCGCCAGGAACTGGCCGGCAACAGTGTGCTGCAGGATCTGGGCGCCATCCGCCGCGAACTCTTCACCGAGCAGGTCAAGCGCTACGAGCAGGAGACCCTGGACCTGCAGACGCTGATCAGCGGCAAGCGCCGCCAGCAATCGGAAAAGACCCTGGCCGAAGCCTCGCGCGAATCGGAAAAGACCGCCGGGGACGATGTGCTGTCCCAGGAGACCGGGCTCAATCTGCAACTGTCCGACTACCTGCTGCGCGCCACCGATCGCCTCAACGACCTCAATCGCCGCAATCTCGAGTCGCGCCAGCAGCTGGATCAGCTCAAGCAGACCACCGAGAACATGGAACAGCAGATCGGCGTGCTCAAGGGCAGCGTGCTGCTGTCCAAGCTGCTCTATCAGCAGCGGGCGGCGCTGCCCTCGGTCAAGGTCAACAAGGACCTCACCGACGACATCGCCGATCTGCGCCTCTATCAGTTCGAACTCAATCAGCAGCGCGCCCAGATCGCCAATCCGGAAGGCTATGTCGACAATCTGCTGGCCCAGCAGCCGCCGGAAAAGGCCACCCCGCAGCTGCGTCAGCAACTGCTCGACCTGCTCAAGACCCGCAGCGAATTGCAGGAGCGTCTCAACACCGAGCTCAATGCCCTGCTCAGCGAATCCATCGATCTGCAGCTCAACCAGAACCAGCTGCGCAGCACCATCACCAGCCTGCGCGGCACCCTCGACGAGCAGATGTTCTGGATTCCCAGCAACAAGCCGCTGGACTGGAACTGGGTCAAGACCGCGCCTCGCAAGCTGCTGCAGCAGCTGCGCGACGTGCCCTGGGGCTCAAGCCTGCACGAACTCTATGTCGGTCTGGCCGAGCGGCCGCTGCTGCTGCTGCCGCTGGTACTGGCTTTCGCCACCCTGATCTGGCAACGCCCGCGCATCCATGGGCGGGTCAACAAGCTCAACCAGGACATCGGCCACTATCAGCGGGACAGCCAGCTGCACACTCCCCAGGCCATCCTGCTCACCATCCTGTTGGGCCTGCCGGCGAGTCTGGTGCTCTGGCTGGGCGGCGTGGCCCTGGAGGGTGACGAACGCGGGGTCAATGCCGCCATCGGCGCGGCGCTGCTGGAGATCGCCGCCGGCTGGCTGGTGTTCTACACGGTGTATCGCCTGCTGGCCTCCGGCGGCGTGGCCGAGACCCACTTCCGCTGGGCGCGGCCCCAGGCGCAGTCGCTGCGCCGGCTGGTCAGACGGGTGGGTCTGCTGGCTCTGGCGCTGATGGCGGTGGTGGCCATCGCCGAGCGCCAGCTCGCCGGCCTCGCCGACGACGTCCTCGGCATCCTCATCGTGCTGGTCGCCTATGCCAGCCTGGCCTGGATGCTCGGTCGCTCCCTGCTCAATGCCACCGCCCGCGAGCGCCTGCCGTTCTTCCGCCTGCTGCTCGGCCTGATGATCACCGCCATTCCGGCCGTGCTGTTCTTCGCCGTGCTCTTTGGCTACTACTACACCGCGCTCAAGCTCACCGATCGGCTGGTGGACACCCTCTATGTGCTGATGGCCTGGATCATCCTCGAAGCCACCCTGGCCCGCGGCCTGAGCGTGGCCGCGCGGCGCCTGGCCTACCAGCGCGCCATCCAGAAGCGCCAGGCGCAGCAGGAAGACGCCGAGGGCGTCGAGGTGGTGCAGGAGCCGACCCTGGACATGGAACAGGTCAACCAGCAGTCCTCGCGCCTGCTGCGCCTGACCCTGCTGCTGGCCTTCCTCGGCGTGCTTTACCTGGTCTGGGCCGATGTGGTGGCGGTGTTCTCCTACCTGGACAACGTCACCCTCTACCAGTACACCAGCGGTACCGGCGCCGCCGCCACCCAGGTACCCCTGACGCTGCGGGTGTTCATCATCGCCCTGGTGATCGCCGGTCTCACCGTCGCCCTGGCGCGCAACCTGCCGGGCCTGCTGGAGGTGCTGGTGCTGTCGCGGCTGAATCTGGCCCAGGGCAGCGCCTACGCCACCACCACCCTGCTCTCCTACGTCATCGTCGGCTTCGGCACCGTGACCACCCTGGCGACCCTGGGGGTGAGCTGGGACAAGCTGCAGTGGCTGGCCACCGCCCTCTCGGTCGGTCTGGGTTTCGGCTTGCAGGAGATCTTCGGTAACTTCATCTCCGGCCTGATCATCCTCTTCGAGCGCCCGGTGCGCGTCGGTGATCTCATCACCATCGGCAACGTGACCGGTACGGTGAACAAGATCCGCATCCGCGCCACCCATATCACCGACGCCGACCGCAAGTCGGTGGTGGTGCCGAACAAGACCTTCGTCACCAGCCAGCTGATCAACTGGACGCTGACCGACACCGTCACCCGTATCGTGCTGACCTTCGGCGTCAATCGCGGCAGTGACCTGGCCCAGGCGCAACAGCTGATCATGCAGGCGGTCAAGGAGAATGCGCGGGTGCTCCACGACCCCGAACCCTCGCTGTTTGTCACCCACTACGGCGCCACCACCCTGGATCACGAACTGCGCATCTATGTCCGGGAACTGGGCGATCGCAGCGCTGCCACCGATGAGCTGATCCGCCGGGTCGACCAGCTGCTGCGCGACGCCGGCATCAACCTGCTGTCCACGCCGCAGATGGAGATCACCCTGAAGAATCGACACGGAGCGGAGAAACAACTGGGCAAAAAGCCTCTCCTACCTGAAGGGGATGCCCAGCAGGAGGCCGAGGATCCCAAGCCACCCAAGGCCTGACGGCCCCTGCGCGGATAGTTCGGGAGACCCATGAAACAGCTGCTCGACCTGACCTTCGACAACAGATTCGCCCGCCTGGGCGATGACTTCTCCACCCGTATCGACCCCCGGCCGCTGGACGATCCGCGGCTGGTGGTCGCTTCGCCCGCCGCCCTGGCCCTGCTGGACCTGGATCCGGCGGTGGCCGAGACGCCCGAGTTCACCCAGGTGTTCGCCGGGGCCCAGCTCTGGGACAGCGCCGAGCCCCGGGCCATGGTCTATTCCGGCCATCAGTTCGGTTCCTACAACCCCCGCCTCGGCGATGGCCGCGGCCTGCTGCTGGGCGAGGTGGTCAACGACCGCGGCGAGCACTGGGATCTGCACCTCAAGGGCGCCGGCCTCACGCCCTTCTCGCGCATGGGCGACGGCCGCGCCGTGCTGCGCTCCTCGATCCGCGAATTCCTCGCTTCCGAGGCCCTGCACGCCCTGGGCATCCCGACCACCCGCGCCCTGTGCGTGATCGGCTCCAGCACCCAGGTGGTGCGCGAGCGACTGGAAACCGGCGCCACCCTGTTGCGCATGGCCCCCAGCCATGTGCGCTTCGGCCACTTCGAATACTTCTACTACACCCGCCAGCACTCGCTGCTGGAGCAACTGGGCGAACACGTCCTGGCCGCGCACTTCCCCGACCTGCTGGGCACCGCGGAACCCTGGGCGGCGCTGTTTCGCGAGGTGGTCGAACGCAACGCCCGGCTGATCGCCTACTGGCAGGCCTATGGCTTCTGCCACGGGGTGATGAACACCGACAACTTCTCGATCCTGGGTCTCACCTTCGACTTCGGCCCCTTCGCCTTTCTCGACGACTTCGACGCCCAGTTCATCTGCAACCACTCCGATCACACGGGGCGCTACTCCTACAGCAACCAGGTGCCCATCGCCCACTGGAACCTGGCGGCCCTGGCCCAGGCCCTGACGCCCAAGGTGGCGGTCGAGACGCTGCAGGAGAGCATCGCGCTCTTCCTGCCGCTGTATCAGGCGCACTACCTCGACCTGATGCGCCGGCGTCTGGGTCTGCAGGAAGCGCACGACGAAGACCAGGAACTGGTCGAACGCCTGCTGGCCCTGATGCAGCAGGGCGGTGTGGACTATCACCTGTTCTTCCGCCAGCTGGGCGAAGACGAACCCGCCGCGGCGCTGGCCCGGGTGCGCGAGGACTTCATCGACCTGCGCGGCTTCGACGACTGGAGCCAGGCCTATCGCGCCCGCCTGGACGCCGAAGGCGGCGCGGCGGCCGAGCGCACCACCCGCATGAACGCGGTCAATCCGCTGTATGTGCTGCGCAACTACCTGGCCCAGCAGGCGATCGAGCAGGCCGAAGCGGGCGACTACAGCGAGGTGCGCCTGCTACACGAGGTGCTGTCACGCCCCTTCGAAGCCCAGCCGGGACGCGAACGCTTCGCCCAGCGGCCGCCGGACTGGGGCAAGCACCTGGAGATCAGCTGCTCGTCCTGAGAGCCTGTTTATAACCTGCTGCGCGTCGGCCAAACTGCGTTGAAAAGGCTCTGGAAGGCCAGCCCCGTCGGAATGCTCATTTACCACTCGTAAACTCGCGCGCGAGCCCGGTCCGCTTCCTCAAGCCTTTTTGCGGGGCCGCCCAGGCCTTGTTTGTCTCTAGCTCGCGAGATTATAAAAAGGCTTTGAGAGCTAACCGTATCTAGGCGCCGTTGACCTGGAAGACGTGCCGCAGATAGTGCAGGAAGTCCGGCTCGCCGCCCTGGGCCTTGCCCGGGGCGTCGGAGATCTTCGCCACCGGCTGGCCGTTGCAGCGACTCATCTTGAGCACCATGTTCATCGGCTGTACTCCCGGGATGTCGCAGGTGAAATGGGTGCCGATGCCAAAGCTCACGTTGATCCGCTCGCGCAGGGCCCGGAACAGGGCGAGGGCCTTTTCCAGATTGAGCGAATCGGAAAACACCAGGGTCTTGGTCAGGGGGTCGATGCCCAGCTGCTGATAGTGGGCGATGGCCTTTTCCGCCCACTGCAGGGGATCGCCGCTGTCATGGCGCAGGCCGTCGAACAGCTTGGCGAAGTAGAGATCGAAATCGCGCAGGAAGGCTTCCATGGTGATGGTGTCGGTCAGGGCGATGCCGAGTTGTCCGCGATACTCCCGTACCCAGCAGTCGAGGGCGGCGATCTGGCTGTCGATCAGCCGCGGACCCAGTTGCTGGTGCGCCATCAGCCACTCGTGGGCCATGGTACCCAGGGGCGCGACGCCCAGCTTCCAGGCCAGGTGGACGTTACTGGTGCCGACGAAGCGACCGGGGAAGTCGTCCCTGAGGCTGCGCACCACCATCTCCTGCACGCCATAGGAGAAGCGCCGCCGGGTGCCGAAGTCGGCCATCTTGAATTCGGCCAGCTCGTCGGCGCCCGCCTCCCGGGCCAGCCAGTCGAACTTGCGATAGAGCTGATCCCGGGCCACCTGCAGCGGCAGGTCGGCATGGCGCTGGCGATTGCGCACCTCGCTGATCAGCGCCAGGATCGGCACCTCGAACAGGATCAGGTGCAGCCAGGGGCCTTTCAGGGTCAGGGTGAAGCGCCCCTCCTCCTCACCGAGGAACACATAGGAGGGATTGAAACGGAACAGTCGCAGGAAGCGGATAAAGTCGGGGGTGATGAAGGGGATGCGCTCGAGAAAGGCCAGCTGGCTGTCGCTGATGGCGACATCGGCCAGGGCATCGATCTCGGCCTGAATGGCCGCGTGGTAGGGACGCAGGTCTTCGTCGTTGCGACAGCGAAAGGCCCACTCGACTTCCGCATTGGGATAGTTGTGCAGGACGGCCTGCATCATGGTGAGCTTGTAGAAGTCGGTGTCCAGCAGGCTCTGCACGGCCTGCTCGGAAAAACTATCGGCCATCATTGGCGGGGGCTCGGCAGCTAGAAGTCAGACGACAGGATGCCCAACTTGCCGAGGAAGCGAAAGGCGCTTGACCGCCCGGGGGCCTAGCGGTTGTGGGTCTGGGTCATGCCGAAGAGAAACAGCAGCAGGTCCTGGCTACCGGTGCTGGAGGTGGTCAGGCTGCGGGCGACCGGTGTCTGGCAGTAGTCCAGACCCTCGCTGCCCACCACTGCAGCTGCCGGCCGTAGCCAGCTCGCATAGGCCAGGGTAGTGACCCCGCAGAAAGCCGCGATCAGCAAACCTCGAGTAATTTGTGAAGTCATGGCTCCAACCCTCTGATCTTCCGTCCCAACGCCTGTTGGTAAACGTAGAGGAGAGTTCGCCATTGCGCAGCATTCCACGACGAATGGCGGCGCAATTGCAGCATATCCCGACGAGCGGCCGTGTCTATGCCGAGGCGCTGGCGACATTTCTCTAGATCGAGCAGGGCCACCGAGAATTCCTTGCCCTGGGGACCGGCTCGTTCGGCGACGAAGATATGCTTAGGATAGAGGCAACCGTGCTGCCAGCGATGCCGGTGCATGCGCGCCAGCACCTCACCAAGGGTGGCCAGAAACCGCTCGTGCTCAGCCTCGCTGAGCGCCTTGCCACCGCCTTCGGCATACCAGTGATCGAGGTCCTGGTAGCCTTCCAGGGCCGCGCTCACCAGCAGGGCGCGCCAGCCGCCCTGGGCATGCTGGGCATCGCAGAACAGCAATTCGGGAACCTGGATGCCCAGATCGCGAAAGGCGATCAGCGCATCGCGCTCGCGCAGGGCGGTGGGACGCCCCAGGGGGTGACGCAGGCTGCGATAGAGGTGGCCGACCTGGCGCTTGACGTAGGCCAGGGTACCGTCAGGGAGTTGCAGGCGCTGGACACCGCTTTCGCCACCACGGCGGACGTTGGGCGCTTCCACCCAGTCGCCCGCGGTATTCCACCAGCGATCGAAACGCTCTTCGCCTTGCGTCACGGCTCCCATCGGCTGCCTCTCTTATTCTGAAATAGCTTCAATTGGCCTTGCGCAGGACGTAGACCCGCCACATGGCATAGCCCGGCAGGAAGTCCAGGGCCCGGTCGACGACGAAGCCGGCCTGGGCGACTTCCGCCTCGAACTGGCTGCGCTCGACGATGAATCTGTTCTGATAACCGCCGCGGTCGCGGCCCTGAGCCTTGCGACGACGTTCCAGTGCCTGACGCCGCCAGGCCTTGAAGTTGCCGTCCACCCACAGCGACAGGATGACGCTGTCGCGGGTCACCCGGTGGAACTCCTGCAGCAGGGCCAGACGGTCCGCCGATTCGCCCACATGGTGAAACAAACGCATACAGAAGATGCAATCTACAGAATTGTCGGACAGGTCGATAGCGAAAGCCGACGTCTGTAGCGTCTTCACCCGGGCCACGACGTCCGCGGGCTGCTGTTCACGGGCGGTGGCCAGCATGTTTTCCGAGTAGTCGGCACCGATGATCAGGCGATTGCGCTTCTCCGCCAGCAGCGGCCAGAAGCGGCCGGCGCCACTGGGCAGATCCAGCACCAGATTGGGCTGGCCGGCGATGCTCAGGGCCTGCCGGGCGAGCTGCTGGTCGCGCCAGTTGGACAGGCGCCGGGCCAGGCCGTCCTGATGCTTCAGGTAATACTGGCGGGCGTGGTCGGCGTCGTACTTTTGCGAAAAGGGCAGGTCGATGGGCGCTTTCACGGAGGCGGCTCCTGAGGGAGTGGAGAAGTGCCGCCACCCTACCCAGGCCGCTGTCAAACCGCGGTCAAGGCGTTGTGAAAATTCTGTAACCTCAGTCCGCTAGGCTGTCGCTGCCCAGCGCTATCTCGAAGCGACAGCCACCCGCCGCGCTGTCACCCAGGGTCACGGTCCAGCCTTGCAGCTGGCAGATCCTGCGGACCAGCGACAGCCCCAGCCCGAGGCCTTCGCCACGCCCCTCGGCGCCCCGCACGAAGGGCTGGAACATCGCCTCGCGCTGCTCCTCGGGAATGCCGACGCCGCTGTCTTCCACCACGAAGCCGTCCGCTCCGACCTGCAGGCCGATATAGCCCCGCTCGGTGTAGTGCAGCGCATTGCGCAGCAGATTGCTCATCACCGAGCGCAGGAAGGGCTCGTGCCAGAGCGCCTGGTCGGCCTCCGGCGCCACGCTCAGCCGCCACTGCAGGCCCTTGGCTTCCACCGCCGCCTGCCACTCCTGCGTCTGGCGCCGCGCCACCTGGGCCAGGGTGGCACGCGGCGCCTGGGTGTCGTTGTCGCCCTGGTTGCGCGCCAGGGCGAGAAAGGTCTGGACCAGCTCCTGCATCTCCCGCGCCGCGCGGGTCATGCGTTCCAGCGGCCCCTTCGCCCGGGCTGGCAGGTCCGGCGTGGCCTCGAGCAGCTCGCAGGAGGAATTGATCACCATCAGCGGGGTGCGCAACTCGTGGCTGACGTCGCTGGTGAACAGGCGCTCCCGGGCCAGGGCGGCGCGCAGGCGATTCAGGGCGTCGTCGAAGGCGCCGGCCAACTCGCCGACCTCGTCCTTGGCATAGTCCGGCGCCAGGGGCGGCGTCACATCGAGCAGTTGATCACGCCGGCGCACCTGACGCGCCAGCCGCACCACCGGGGCGATCACCCGCCGCGACAGCGCCCAGCCCAGCAGCCAGGCCAGAGCCACGCTGATCAGGAAGCCGACCAGCACCACCTTGTAGAGCAGCCGTTCGCGCGCCTCGAAGTCGCTCTGATTCTGCAGCAGGACGAAGTGATTGCCCTCCAGCTCGGCCACATAGGCATAGAAGTACTGCTGGTCCTCCTCCACCTCGCTGAAGCCGGCCGGCAACTCGCGCAGGTGGGCAGGCAACTGCGCCACCTCGGCGTGGGGCACGAAATACAGGCGCATGTCCGGGTCCAGCACCGGCTGGCCGCCGCGTTTCATGTCGCGCTGCACCATGCGCTCCAGTTCGTTGCGCAGGTCGGTGGAGATCAGCCGCTCTTCCACGGTGTGCACCACCGCGACGATGCCCAGGGAAAACACCCCGCCGACCAGGAAGGTCATCAGCACGAAGGCGATGACGATCCGCCGTGACAGGCTCAGGTGGTATTCCATGGCTACTCCTGCTCGACCAGTTTGTAGCCCACCCCGTGAATGGTGCGCAGCAGCGGCTGCTCGAAGGGCTTGTCGATCACCTGGCGCAACTGGTGGACGTGGCTGCGCAGGCTGTCGCTGTCGGGGTAGTCCTCGCCCCATACCGCCTCTTCCAGCACCTCGCGCCGCACCACGTGGGGCGACTTCTGCATCAGCAGGGCGAGGATCTTGAGGCCGATGGGATTGAGCTTGAGCGGCTTGCCGGCGCGACTGACCTCCAGGGTGTCCAGGTCATAGCTGAGATCGGCGACCTGCAGCTGGCGGCGTCCGCCGCCCTTGGCCCGGCGCATCACCGCCTCGACGCGAGCGGCCAGTTCGGACAGGGCGAAGGGCTTGACCAGATAGTCGTCGGCGCCGGAGCGAAAGCCTTCCAGGCGATCATCGAGCTGATCGCGGGCGGTGAGCATGATCACCGGGGTGTCGCGGCGGGCATCCTGGCGCAACCGCTGGCAGAGGGTGTAGCCATCGATGCCGGGCAGCATGATGTCGAGGATCAGCAGATCATAGTGCTCGGTCGCGGCCAGGTGCAGGCCGGACAAGCCATCCTGGGCGCAATCCACGCTGTAGCCCTTGAGGCTGAGGTAATCCAGCAGGTTGCTGAGGATGTCCTTGTTGTCTTCTACCACCAGGATACGCATGTCGCTGACCTCATTGCCCGAGTCCGCTGCGGGCCTCGTTGTCGTCTGTTCGGCACAGAGCCTAACCGGCCCCGGCGACCGCGACCAGCGCAGCGGCGGCGCGCTGGGTGGGAGCATCGAGGATCACCGGCCATAAAAAACCCCGGTGTCCGCGAGGAGCACCGGGGTTCGGCTCGGCCCTAGGGCCGGAGCGGTTCTTACATCATGCCGCCCATGCCACCCATGCCGCCCATGTCGGGCATGGCCGGGGCTGCGTCGTCTTTCGGCAGCTCAGCCACGATGGCTTCGGTGGTGATCAGCAGACCGGCGATGGAGGAAGCGGCCTGCAGCGCGCTGCGGGTCACCTTGGCCGGGTCGATGATGCCGAATTCCAGCATGTCGCCGTATTCGCCGGTAGCGGCGTTGTAGCCATAGTTGCCGCTGCCCTGCTTGACCTTGTCCAGCACGACGGAGGCTTCGTCACCGGCGTTGGTCACAATCTGGCGCAGGGGCGCTTCGACGGCGCGACGCAGGATGTTGATACCGGCGTTCTGCTCTTCGTTGATGCCTTTCAGGTCTTTCAGAGCTTCCAGGGCACGCACCAGGGCGACACCGCCGCCAGGCACCACGCCTTCTTCCACCGCAGCACGGGTCGCGTGCAGGGCGTCTTCAACGCGGGCCTTCTTCTCTTTCATCTCGACTTCGGTGGCAGCGCCAACCTTGATCACGGCAACACCGCCAGCCAGCTTGGCCAGACGCTCTTGCAGCTTCTCCTTGTCGTAGTCGGAAGAGGTTTCTTCAACCTGGGCACGGATCTGCTTGATACGGGCCTGGATGTCGGCTTCGACGCCAGCGCCGTCGATGACGGTGGTGTTTTCCTTGTTCAGGACCACACGCTTGGCTTGACCCAGGTGCTCCAGGGTGGTGCTTTCCAGGCTCAGGCCGACTTCTTCGGAGATGACGGTACCGCCGGTCAGGATGGCGATGTCCTGCAGCATGGCCTTGCGACGATCACCGAAGCCGGGCGCCTTGACGGCAGCGACCTTGACGATACCGCGCATGTTGTTGACCACCAGAGTGGCCAGGGCTTCGCCTTCGACGTCTTCGGCGACGATCAGCAGCGGGCGACCGGCCTTGGCGACGGATTCCAGCACCGGCAGCAGTTCGCGGATGTTGGAGATCTTCTTGTCGACCAGCAGCAGCAGCGGGCTGTCCAGCTCGGCCGACATGGTGTCGGGCTTGTTGATGAAGTAGGGCGACAGGTAGCCACGGTCGAACTGCATGCCTTCGACGACGGACAGTTCGTTTTCCAGGCCCGAGCCTTCTTCGACGGTGATGACGCCTTCTTTACCGACCTTCTCCATGGCTTCGGCGATGATGTTGCCGATGCTGTCGTCGGAGTTGGCGGAGATGGTGCCTACCTGGGCGATGGCCTTGCTGTCGGCGCAGGGCTTGGACAGGTTCTTCAGCTCGGCGACGACGGCCGCGGTGGCCTTGTCGATGCCGCGCTTCAGATCCATCGGGTTCAGGCCGGCGGCCACGGACTTCAGGCCTTCGGTGACGATGGCCTGGGCCAGCACGGTGGCGGTGGTGGTGCCGTCACCGGCAGCGTCGTTGGCCTTGGAGGCCACGTCTTTCACCAGCTGGGCGCCGATGTTCTCGATCTTGTCCTTGAGCTCGATCTCCTTGGCGACGGAAACGCCGTCCTTGGTGATCAGGGGAGCACCGAAGCTACGCTCCAGCACCACGTTGCGGCCTTTCGGGCCGAGGGTGGCCTTGACGGCGTCGGCCAGGGTGTTGACACCGGTCAGCAGCTTCTTGCGCGCGGAGTCACCGAATTTGACGTCTTTTGCAGCCATGTTCTGTTTCCTCTAAGAAATTCGAAAAGTGAGCGGGGATCAGCCTTCGATGACGGCCAGGATTTCGGACTCAGCCATCACCAGCAGTTCTTCACCATCGACCTTGATGGCGTTGCTGCCGGAATAGGGACCGAAAACCACCTTGTCACCCACTTTCACCGCCGGAGCACGGACATCACCGTTGTCCAGCACGCGTCCAGTGCCTACGGCAACCACTTCACCGCGGTTCGGCTTTTCGGCAGCCGAGCCCGGCAGCACGATGCCGCCAGCGGATTTGGTCTCTTCTTCGCTGCGACGAATCACAACGCGATCATGCAGAGGACGAAGCGCCATTGTCGTATCTCCCAAAGTTCTAAGTGTTTCCAGCGCCGATGACTGCATCGGCAGTTTGTTTTTACCGGCTGCGCCGGGTGCGCCCCGTGCATGACAGGACGCGAAACCTGCTCGCCTTGCGGCGACAACCTTGCGGTGTCCGCTACATGAGGTTGTCGCCAGGCATTTCAAGGGCGGGGGGCAAAATTTTTAGTGCTTTTGCTCGTCGCGGTGCACCACTTCACCTTCGATGACCTCGGGGCGATGGGGCGCGGCCTGACCGGAGCCCGGCTGATGGCCCTGGTAGCCCTGGGCACCGGGGTTGCGCCGGGTCACCCGGCCGATCACCGCGCCCAGCAAGGCCTTGCGGGTCACCGGCAGGAGGCAGACGAGCGCCAGGACATCGCTGATGAAGCCCGGAAAGATCAGCAGGGCGCCGGCGATCGCCAGGGTCAGACCCTGGATGACCTCCTGCTCCGGCATCTGCCCCTGGGCCAGGCGCATGCGGATGCGCCAGAGGGTGGTGAAGCCGGCGACGCGCAGCAGGGCGACGCCGACCAGAAAGCTCAGCAACAGCAGGGCGAAGGTGGCGAGCACGCCGATTTCGCTGCCGATCTTGATGAGTACGGCCAGTTCCACAAAGGGGAACAGCAAGAAGAGTAAGGCGGTCACGCGCATCTCGGGTCCTTCACGGTGGAAGCCGGTTGAAAGTCAGGAGATGGAGGCGGCCGAGCCGATTTCAAGGTGGCCGCCCGACGCCGCCCGGAAACGCAAAGGCCGCGAAAATCGCGGCCTTGACGGATTGGCGCCTGCCTAGGGAAACATGACGTTACCAGGACACGCCGACACCGGCGGTGTACTCGGTCTGGTTGACGTTGCCCTCGGCACCGCTGGTCAGTTCCTTGGACGCCTTGAGGTTCAGCGACGCCCAGTTGGTCACCTTGTATCTCAGGCCGACATCGCCGTCGAAGGTGAAGTTGGCGGTGTTGTCCAGCGGCCGGCCCAGTTCACCATTGGTGAAGAACTGGATGGTCTGGCCGTACAGGTAGCGGTTGTAGTCCCACTTCACGCTCGCCGAGAGGAACTGGTCGGAGCCGCCGTCCGAGTACTCGTAACGGTTGTGGTTGAGCAGGCCGGTAAGGGAGAAGGCACCCAGTTCGTTGTCCCAGAACTGGTAACCGGGACCGGTACCCAGGGTGCGCTGCTTGGCCAGGTCCTGGATCCAGTCGCGCTTGTATTCGGCGCGGCCCTGCCAGAAGAATTTCTCGTCGAAGAAACGATCCAGGGCGTACTGCAGACCGTACTTGCTGGTCGAGACCACGTCGTCGGTCTTGTAGCGGTCATAGCTGCCGTTGGCGTTGTGCCGCCACATGCCGTGCCGCGCCTGGGTCTTGAAGTCAATGTCGTACTTTTCGCTGTCCTGGGACGAGCTGATGTAGTCCAGACCGGCGTCGATGTTGCCCTTCCAGGCGAAGTCGCGCAGGAAGGGACGCGGCGGCACGATCTGGGTGATGCTGGCCAGGGGCACGGTCTGCTGGCCATCGGCGGTACTGACCACCACCTGACCGTCATCGGCCGGCTTGAGGCTTTCCACCGGGAAATCGGGTTCGTACTTGCCGCGCTGGACGATGACGGGCTTGTCACGCTGCAGGGTCTTGATCTTGTCCCAGGACAGGGGAATGTTGCCGCCGTATTCGGTCTGCAGGAGCAGCTTCTTGCTGTCGAGCAGCTTGATGGTTCCGGTCAGGCGGTCGCCGTTCTTCAGCCAGACGGTATCGGCATGGGCGAAGGAGGCGAGTGACAACAGCGCGAGCGAGGAGAGCAATCGAAAACGCATGGGCACCAGGACACCTTTGGGTGGAAAGGTAACGAAACGAGAGGGGCGCGATTATCCGGGTGCCGGAGACCCGCGCAACCGTTCCTGGGTAAAAGTTAGGCAAGTTTCCGCAAATACTGCCCAAAGGTCGGACGTCTTGGGAGAATGTGGCAGCTCGACACGTTTCAGCACCACCGTAACCAAACTTTTCGGCACACTGGCACTCTTCTCCCCCGGAGCAGCAGGGCGTCATGAGCGCATCCCCTCCCCTCGAACCCCGGCGTCAGGCCGTCTTCCTGGCGCTGGCCGCCATTCCCGCGGGACGGGTGGTCAGCTATGGCCAGTTGGCGGAGCTCGCCGGCCTCGGTCGCGGCGCGCGCTGGGTGGGCTGGGTGCTGGGACGCCTGCCCGAGGGCAGTGCCCTGCCCTGGCACCGGGTGATCGCCGCGGACGGCCGCCCGAGCCTGACCCGCGACAGCCCCTCTGGCCGGGAGCAACGCGAGCGTTTGCGGGCCGAGGGCGTGCTGCTGCACGAGGACCGGGTGGACATGCGTCGGTACCGGTGGAATCCAGCTGAGAGTGTCGAGTAGAGTGCGCGTTTTTTCCGAGCCCAAGGGCATGTTTGCACGTTTCTGGCGTGAAGCCGTCACCACCTACAAATCCAGGGCCTGCCTGGCCCTGCTGCTGCTGGGCTTCGCCGCGGGCCTGCCGGCCATGCTGGTGTTTTCCACCCTGTCGGTCTGGCTGCGCGAAGCGGGCGTGAGTCGCGAGACCATCGGCTACGCCAGCTGGATCGGCCTGGCCTATGCCTTCAAGTGGGTCTGGTCGCCCATGCTCGACCTCTGGAAGCTGCCGCTGATCGGCAAGCTCGGCCGTCGCCGCTCCTGGCTGGTGCTGTCGCAGATCCTGGTGGGTCTGGGGCTGATCGGCATGGCGCTGTGCAATCCGCAGCAGCACTTGGAGCAGTTGATCGCCCTGGCGGTGCTGGTGGCCTTCGCCTCGGCCACCCAGGACATCGCCGTGGACGCCTATCGCCTGGAGATCGCCGACGACGACCGCCAGGCCGCCCTCGCCGCCTGCTACATGACCGGCTATCGCATCGCCGCCCTGCTGGCCAGCGCCGGCGCGCTGTTTCTTGCCGAGGAACTGGGCTCGTCCCGCCTGGGCTACAGCCAGAACGCCTGGGCCACCACCTATATGCTGTTCGCCCTGCTGGTCCTGCCCGGCCTGGTCACCAGCCTGCTGATCCGCGAGCCCGAGCCGGTGGCGCCCATGGCCATGGCGGAATCGCGCTTCGGCTTCAATCACCAGCTGGTGGCGGTCGCCCTGCTGCTGGTGATGCTGGTCTCCATCCCCGCCGCCATCAATGCCGCCATCGCCCAGGCCTGGCCGCGCGCCCTGCTCTACAGCCTGTTCATCGTCGGCTGCCTGTCGCCCTGGGGGCGCTATTGCTCAAAGCCGCTGAGCGATCTCATGCGGCGCATGCGCGAACCGCTGCGACTGCGCGATGCGGCCAATGCCGAAGAGCTGCCGCGCTTCGACTTCGTCCACCAGATGGTCTCGGTGATCCTGCTGATCGTGCTCATCGTCGCCGTCACCGGTGGCCTGTCGGCGCTGGCCGGCGGCTACTGGCCGCGCGGCCTGATGTACGGCCTGATCGCCTGGCTCTGCCTCACCGCGCCGGGGCGCCGGCTGATGGCACCGGTGCTGACGCCCATCACCGAATTCATCCAGCGCTACCAGTGGCAGGCGCTGCTGCTGCTCGGCCTGATCTCCACTTATCGGCTGTCGGACACGGTCATGGGCGTGATGGCCAGCGTCTTCTATATCGACGTGGGCTACAGCAAGGAAACCATCGCCGGGGTCAGCAAGATCTTCGGGGTGTTCATGACCTTGTTCGGCGCGGGCCTGGGCGGCGTGCTGATCACCCGGGTGGGGATCCTGCCGATCCTCTTTCTCGGCGGCGCCGCCTCGGCGCTGACCAACCTGCTGTTCGTGGTGATCGCCTCCACCGGCGCCAACGTGCCGCTGCTGATCGCCACCATCTGCGCCGACAACGTCAGTGGCGGCATGGCCACCTCGGCCTTTGTCGCCTACCTGTCGAGTTTGACCAACCTCAGATTCTCGGCCACCCAGTACGCCATGCTCAGCTCGCTGATGCTGCTGTTGCCGCGGCTCTTGGGCGGCTACTCGGGGGCCATGGTCGAGCACGTCGGCTACAGCTCGTTCTTCTCGCTGACCGCCCTGATGGGGGTGCCGACGCTGCTGCTGATCGCGGTGCTCTGGCTGCGCCAGCGGCGGACCGCGATACCCAGCGGTCCTTCCGGCAGCGGCCACTGAGACCGGGGCGGCCTATGGCCGCCCCGGCCTGCCCTAGGCTTCGCCGCGCGCGGCCGCGGTGGCGCGCTCGTCGCCCTTGTCGTCGATCACCTTGACCACCCGGCTGGGCAGCGCGATGTCGATGCCTTCGGCCCGCAGGCGATCGCGGATCTGCTCGTTGAAGGTGAACTGGGTGCCCCAGAAATCGCTGTTGGCGGTCCAGCAGCGCAGCGACACGGTGATGAAGGTGTCACCCAGGCCGGCCACCACGATGGCGGGCGGCGGCGTCTCCAGCACCCGCGGATCCTTGGCCATGTCGGCCAGCACCTGCTTGGCCTTCTGCAGATCGGCGTCGTAGCCGACCTTGACGTCGAAGACGATCTGCCGCGTCGCCTGGCGCGACTGGTTGGTGATGATGCCGTTGGACAGGTTGCCGTTGGGCACGGTGACGGTGCGGTTGTCGCCGGTGCGCAGCACGGTATGGAAGATCTGGATCGAATCCACGGTGCCCTGCACGCCCTGGGCCTCGATGTAGTCACCGATCTTGAACGGCCGGAACAGCAGGATCAGCACCCCGCCGGCGAAGTTGGCCAGGCTGCCCTGCAGCGACAGGCCGATGGCCAGGCTGGCGGCGCCGAGGGCGGCGACGAAGGAGGTGGTGGCGATGCCGATCATGGAGGCGACGCTGATCACCAGCATGACCTTGAGACCGATGTTGACCAGGGTCACCACGAAGGTTTCCAGGGCCTGGTCCATGTGCCGTGCGGTGAACAGCGCGGCCAGTCGCCCGGTCAGGCGATTGATGATCCACCAGCCGATCCACAGGGTGATCAGGGCCAGTACCACCTTGCCGCAATATTGCAGGATCACCGGTAGCCAGGCCATGAAGGCCGTCAGCAGGTGATCGGTCTGGGCACTCAAATCCATCGTCTACCTCTCCACGCACAAGAAAAAAGTCGGGCGCGGCCTGAATGGCAGCGCCCTATGTGCGACGGACGGTAGCCCGAGAGGTTCCGAAACGCGGCTCAGTCGCGGAAGTTGTCGAACTGCAGCGGCATGCCCAGGGACTGGCCGCGCAGCAGGGCGATGACCTCCTGCAATTCGTCGCGTTTCTTGCCGGTGACGCGCACCTGTTCGCCCTGGATGGCGGCCTGGACCTTGATCTTGCTGTCCTTGATCAGGGCGACGATCTTCTTCGCCAGCTCCTTGTCGATGCCCTCGCGCAGGGTGGTCTCCTGCTTCACGGTCTTGCCGGAGGCATAGGCATCCTTGACCTCCAGGCACTGGACGTCGATCTTGCGCTTGGCCAGGTTGACCTTGAGGATCTCCAGCATCTGCTCGAGCTGGAAATCGGCGTCGGCGGTCAGGGTGACGGTAAGGTCCTTGGCCTCGAAGCTGCCCTTGCCGCGCAGGTCGTACCGGCGCTCGAGCTCCTTCATGGCGTTGTCCACGGCGTTGGTGACTTCGTGCTTGTCCAGCTCCGATACGACGTCGAAGGAAGGCATGGATTTTCTCCTCGGTTGGGGTGGGGCAGCCTTGACGCTGCAGCCTGACCGACCATTATAACGACTGGCCCTCTTCCTCAGGAATCCGACCATGCGCAAGGAATCGACACTGGAGTCACAGCTGTGAGCTGGCACGTGCTGGGCGCCGGCAGTCTCGGCGGACTCTGGGCCGCGCGGCTGTTTCGCGGTGGCGAGCCGGTCCGGCTGATCCTGCGCGATCGCACGCGCCTGGCGCAGTATCGCGCCCGCGGCGGCCTGCAACTCAGCGAAGGCGACACCACCAGCCTCTATCCGCTGCCGGCCGAGACGCCCGAGGCCGGCAATCCGATCCGCCGGCTCATCCTCGCCTGCAAGAGCTACGACGCCGAAGAGGCCATCGCCAGCGTCGCCGCGCGCCTGGAACCGGAAGCCGAGATCCTGCTGCTGCAGAACGGCCTGGGCAGCCAGGACGCCGTCGCCGCCCGGGTACCGCGGGCGCGCTGCCTGAGAGCCAGCACCACCGAGGGAGCCTATCGCGAGACCGATTTCCATGTGGTCGCGGCCGGGGCCGGGCAGATCTGGATCGGCGACCAGCTCGGCAGCCATACCCCGCCGCCCTGGCTGGATACCCTCGCCGAGCTGGGTTTCCCGGTGCGCTGGACCGACGACATCGACGCCCGCCTGTGGCGCAAGCTGGCGATCAACTGCGCCATCAATCCGCTGACCGTGCTCTATCGCTGCCGCAACGGCGAATTGCGCCAGCATCTGCCGGAGGTCACGGCGCTCTGCGACGAACTCGCGGCGCTGCTGGAAGCCATGGGCCTCGCCCCGGCGGCCCAGGGGCTGCAGCAGGAGGTCGAGGCGGTGATCGCCGCCACCGCCCACAACAGATCCTCCATGCTGCAGGACGTGGAGCGCGGCCAGCGCACCGAGGTGAGCTACCTGCTCGGCCACGCCCTGCCGATCGCCGGACGGCTGCGCCTGCCGGTGCCGCACCTGACCGAGCTGCAGCAGCGCCTGCAGGTCCGGCTCGCGGAGCGTGGATTGCCCGTCGATTAGCAGCGGGCTACCCTGCCCGCTTCCCTGTTGCCACGGCTGCGCCATGATCCTCGCCAAACGCCTGAAGAATCTCCCGGTCGGCCGCAAGTTGCTGGCTGCCCTGCTGGTGATGATGATCGCGGTGCTGGTGGTGGCCAATGTGACCTTTATCAGCGCCGCCTATTGGATCTCCCAGGAGAGCGTGGCGCCCCAGGCGCTGCAGACCCTGGGCCGGCTGTTCGCCAGCCCGGTGCTCAGCCGCGAGGTGCTGGCCTCGCCGGCGGCGGCCGAGGTGCAGCTGCGCCAGCTGGACGGCTATGCGCCGCTGCGCCTGGCCGCGGTCTACGACAGCCAGGGCCAGCGCCTGGCCGAGTTGCACAATGGCGATCGGCTGCAGGTGCCGGCGCGCTTCGAAGAGCTGCAGACCTGGCGCCTGCGCGAATTCCGCACCAATCTGCTGGTGGAGCTGCCGCGTCCCGAGGGCGCTCCCGGGCATCTGCTGCTGGTGGCCAGCAGCGAACTGCCGGGGGCCTTCTACCGCGGCACCCTGACCGCCAGTCTGGCGATCCTGACCTTCAGTATCCTGCTCTGGCTGGTGGTGGCGCGGCAGATCAAGAGACTCATCACCCTGCCGATCCGCGAACTGGAAGAACTCTCGCGCCAGGTGACCCGCGAGGAGAACTATTCGCTGCGCGCCAGCAAGGGCAGCGAAGACGAACTGGGCCGCCTGGCGGAATCCTTCAACACCATGCTCGGCCGCATCCAGGGCCGCGAGCAGCAACTCAAGCGCGCCCGCGACGACGCCCAGTACGCGGTGCTTCAGGCCCAGAGCCTGGCCGAGGAGACCCGCCGCTCCAACCGCAAGCTGGAGCTGGAGGTGCAGGTCCGCGGCAAGATCGAGAAGAAGCTCACCGGCTTCCAGAACTACCTCAACAGCATCATCGACTCCATGCCCTCGGCACTGATCGCCGTGGACGAGCAGTTCTACGTCACCCAGTGGAACCAGGAGGCCACCCACCTCTCCGGCACCCAGCTGGACGAGGCCCTGAACCAGCCGGTGTTCCTGGCCTTTCCTTCGCTCAAGCCGTTCCTGCCGCAACTGAGTCGCACCGCCGAATTGCTGCGGGTGGAAAAGGTGGAACGGGTGACCTGGGCGCTGACCGATACCCCGCGGCACTACACTCTGACCTTCTACCCGCTGATGGGCGGCGCCGGGCGTGGCGTGGTGATCCGCATCGACGACATCACCCAGCGCCTGAACATGGAAGAGATGATGGTGCAGTCGGAAAAGATGCTCTCGGTGGGCGGCCTCGCCGCCGGCATGGCCCACGAGATCAACAATCCGCTGGGCGCCATCCTGCACAACGTGCAGAACATCCGCCGGCGGCTGTCGCCGGAGTTGCCGAAGAACGTCGAGCAGGCCGCCGAATCCGGTGTCGAGCTCAATGCGGTGAACTGCTACCTGGAGAGCCGGCAGATCCCGCGGCTGCTCGACGGCATCCACCAGGCCGGCAGCCGCGCGGCCAAGATCGTCAGCCACATGCTGGCCTTCAGTCGCCGCAGCAATCGCAAGATGGAAGCCAGCGAATTGCCGCCGCTGATCGACCAGGCCATCGAGATCGCCGGCAACGACTTCGACCTGGCCGAGGGCTTCGACTTCCGCACCCTGTCGATCATCCGCGAATTCGATCCGGCGCTGGGACCGGTGCCGGTGATCGGCAACGAACTGGAGCAGGTGCTGCTCAACCTGCTGAAGAACGCCGCCCAGGCCATCCACCTGCGCGACGACGAGGAAGAAGGCGAATACGGCCGCATCACCTTGCGCACCAAGCTGCGCGGCGGCTGGGCCGAGATCCAGGTGGAAGACAACGGCATCGGCATCCCCGAGGACATCTGCAAGCGCATCTTCGAGCCGTTCTTCACCACCAAGGAGGTGGGTCAGGGCACCGGTCTGGGCCTGTCGGTGTCGTATTTCATCATCACCAACAACCACAAGGGGCAGATGGAGGTGCACTCCACGCCCGGCGTAGGGACCTGCTTCACCCTGCGCCTGCCCCTCGTCCAGGCCGACTTCGACGCGGCCTAGGACCTCATTAGGAGCTGCGCCATGGGTTTTCGCCTCACCGAGATCTACACCCGCCAGGGCGACGCCGGCGACACCGGCCTGGCCGACGGCAGCCGGGTACCCAAGGACCATCCGCGCATCGAGGCCATCGGCGCGGTGGATGAGCTCAACAGTGCCCTGGGTCTGCTGCTCGCCGAGCTGGCCGAGGACGCCCGCCTGGCCGAGGTGAGCGAGCTTCTGGCGCCCTGTCAGCACCGCCTGTTCGACCTCGGTGGCGAACTGGCCATGCCCAGCTATCGCGCCCTGCAACCGGTGGAGATCGAACGCCTGGAGGGCGCCATCGATCGCTGGAACGCCGAGCTGGGGCCGTTGGAGAATTTCATCCTGCCTGGCGGCTCGCGCGCCGTGGCCCAAGCCCATGTCTGCCGCACCCTGGCGCGCAGCGCCGAGCGCCGCTGCCGCAGCCTGCATGCGGTGGAGCCGCTGGAGGGCCAGGGCTTGCCCTATCTCAATCGCCTGTCCGACCTGCTGTTCGTCGCCGCCCGCATCGTCGCCCGGCGCCAGGGGGTGAGCGAGGTGCTCTGGCAGGCCGCGCGGCCATGAGCGCGTCGGCCGCGCCCGCCGCGCCACCGCCGCGCCGCCACGAGGGGCTGCTGGCGCTCTGGGACGGCCTGATCCTGATCCTGGTCTGCGTGAACCTGGCGCTGATCCTGTTCGACAGCCTCTATGCCCTGGGACCGCTCAACCAGGCCCTGGCTGCGGTGTTGCCCGGCTTCCACGCCTTCTATGGCGAACGCATCCACGCCCACTTCACGCGCATCGACCTGGTGTTCGTCGCCTTCTTCATCGCCGACGTGCTGCTCGGCTGGCTGGTGGCGGTGATCGAGCGCCGCCACGCGCGCTGGTACCACTACCCCTTCATCCACTGGTACGACGTGCTCGGCTGCATCCCCTTGGGCGGCTTCCGCCTGCTGCGGGCGCTGCGCATCGTCTCGCTGCTGCTGCGCCTGCAACGCCTGGGGCTGATCGACATGCGCGGCTGGCGGCCCTATCGGCTGTTCAACCACTACTACCAGCTGCTCATGGAAGACCTGTCCGACCGGGTGATGATCAAGATCTGCGGCGAATTGCAGGACGAACTCAACACCCGCGACGACTTCTCCCAGAGCGTGATCGACCGCGTCATCCGCCCGCGCAAGCAGCGGCTGATCGACGGCATGGCGCTGCGCATCCAGACCATGGTGGAACAGGGCTATAGCCAGAATCGCGCCACCCTGGAGCGCCTGGTTGGCGACGTGGTGCAACGCGCCCTGAACGAGAATCCCGATCTGGCCCGACTCAAGCGCCTACCCATGGGCGAGCGCCTGGCCGACACCCTGGACGGGGTGCTCACCGATATCGTCAACGGCCTGGTCAGGGAGGCGGCGGCCAGCCTGCGCACCCGCGACTTCCGCGCCCTGGCCAGTCGCCTGGCCGATCACGGCTTCGATCAGAGTCTGCCCAGCGGCGCCCAGGACAATGCCCTGGACGAGGTGCTGGTGGAGATCCTCGAGGTGTTCAAGCAGAAGGTCCTGCAGCGCCGGCTCGATCAACTCGATGGCGAGCTCTGGCCGCAGGAATGGCAGCGCAGCGAGATCGATCCGATCAACGCGCCCCGGCGCTGATCTGCTGCTGCAGATTCTGCACCTGGGTCTGCAGGGTGGTGATGTTGCGGGTGGTCTGCAGGCGGAAGGCGTCGAATTCCTTGCTGTCCGGGCCCACCGGGCGCGCATCCAGCTCGCTGCGCAGCACCAGCAGGTCCTGCTGCATCTCGCCCAGGGCCTGATTCTGAGCACTGGGCTTCTTCAGCGCGGCGATGTCGGCCTGCAGCGCCTTGTTCTGCGCGGTGAGGCTGGCGACCTGCTCGGTCAGGCTGGCGGTCTGCGCCAGGCCGTTCTTCAGCGCGGTCTGCTCATCGGCCAGGGCCTTGAGGCGGGTATCTACCTCGCCACTGCCGGTCTGCACCGTCTGGACCGCGGTGGAGAGATTCTGCAGACGGTTGTCCTGGGCCTGCTGGTTGTCCGTCACCCCCTGCTGCTGGCGGGTGAGTTCGGCGACCTTGGTCTGCAAGGTCTTGACCTGCAGCAGCAGCGCCTCGCGACTGGTGGTGCCGGAGGATTCGCTTTCCACCAGCTTGCCGGAGATGTCCCTCAGGCGACCCTGGGCGTCTTCGCTGATGCGCGCGAAGTTTTCCTGGGTGGCCACCACCTGCTCCTGCATCAGCACCAGTTGCTGATGACTCCACCAGGCGACCCCGGCCAGGGCCAGAGTCAGGGCCGCGACCAGCACCCACAGCGGCGCGGTGGACGGGCCACGGCGTACCGCGCGCGCATGACCGGCCGTGGGCTCGCGATAGACCTCCTCGGCTTCGACCGACCGGCGACCCGCGGGACGGCGATCGTCACGCTCCGGCGTCAGACTCGGGACGTTATCCATTTCATCGAGAAGATCGTTGCGCATGGCAGACCTGTGAGCAAAGGCAGGAAGACGAAATCGCGGCCAGTATAACGGCCGTCGGCGTCGACGCGAGGCCGTGCGCGGACGGATTCACCCCGGGAGCGTGCGCGGAAACGCAGTCTGCGCCGATAGCAAAGCGCCAGCATGCCATATCCCGAGTGCCTTTGGTGCGGCGCTAGACCGGGCCGCTGCGGGCCTGGGGCGCCCGCGGGCGATATTCTTCCAGGGCGTTCCAGGAGCTGGCCTCGGGCAGGTAGCCGAAGGCCTCCTGGGCGGCGCGGATATCCAGGGTGAAGGGGCTGTCGAGCAGGTCGGGCCAGCGCGACTCGTGACCCGGGGTACGCAGGCGGGCATAGAGACGCCGGGGATCGAAGGCCTTGCGCTCGACCACCGGCGGCAACTCGAAGCGCCGCAGCAGGAAGTTGATCGCATCCCAGCACACCAGCGGCTGGCCATCGCTGAGGTTGAAGACCTTGCCCTGGGTGGCGGCCGGTTGCCTGAGCAGCAAGGTCACCAGGGCCTTGCGCAGATTGCCGGCGCTGGTGAAGTCCCAGCGATTGAGGCCGTTGCCGCTGCGGCCCAGCTGCCTGCCCTTGGCCCTTTCCAGCAACCAGCGCGCCCAGTCGCGATCGGCCAGGCCGAGCACCTGGGCCGGCCGCAACACCGTGACCTGGGGGCCGAATTCGCCGGCGGCCAGGGCCAGGCGCTCCAGTTGCAGACGGCGCTGGGCCTCGCTGCTTCTGGGCTTGGCCGGCACCTGGTCTTCCTTGAGCGCTTCGCCGCCCCGCTCGTAGACGCGGGCGGACGAGACATAGACGAATTGCGCGACCTGCTGCTGCAGGGCGGCTTCGATCAGCACCTGGCCGTGGTCGAGATCGGCTGCGCTCGGCACGCCGGCCACATCGGTACAGTGGGCGATGGCATCGATGTCGTCGCACAGCGCCACCACCTGCGCGGGCTGGTCGAGCAAAGCCGGGTGATAGTCGGCGCCGCGCTCGACCAGGGCGTCCAGGGTCGCGCCGGGGCGGCCGTGCACCCGCACCAGTTGGCCGCGGTCGAGCAGGTCGCAGGCCAGGCCCGCACCGAGCGGCTCGCTGGCGCCCGTGATCAAGATACGCATGTCGCTGGGATTCCCGAAGCTGTCCGCGGTCGCCCGGGGCGACCCATCCGCCAGTGTAACCAAAGCCTTCGACAGGCGCCGCTAGTCGCGCACCAGCCACTGGCCGGCGACCTGTTCGAGATGCCGGGTGAGGGCCTGCAAGGCGGCGCCGCCATTGCGCCAGTGATGCCAGAACAGCGGCACGTCCACCCAGTGACCGGGCGCCAGATCCACCAGCGCGCCCCGCGTCCGGGCAGCCGCGCTCTGGATATCCGGCAGGAGACCCCAGCCGATGCCACCCAGGGTCATCTGCAGAAAGCCTTCGGCGGAAGGACAGAGGTGGTAGTCGAAGGTCTGGGTGACGCCGAGCTGCTCCAGATAGCGATGCTGCAGGCGATCATCCGGGCCGAAGACGATGGCCGGCGCCCGTGCCAGGGCCTGGGGATCCGGCAATGCGGCCAGTTGCCGAGCGCGGAATTCCGGACTGGCCAGGGCCCGGTAGCGCATGGCGCCCAGGGCGCTGACCCGCGCCCCGGCCAGCGGCTGACCGTTGGCGCAGAGACAGGCCGCCACCTCGCCGGCGCGCATCCGTCGGAGCACCACGTCCTGGTCTTCCACCACCAGATCCAGCAACACCCGCTGCGACCGGACCCAGGGGCCGACCGCCAGCGGCCACCAGTTGGCCAGGCTGTCGGCGTTGAGGGCGATACGCAGGCGCTGCGGCGCCTCGTCGGCCAGACCCGGCACCTCGCTGCCCAGATCGGCTTCCAGTAGCCGCACCTGCTGGATATGGCGCAGCAGCCGCAGACCCGGCGCCGTCGGCTGCGGGGGTGTCTCCCGCACCAGCACCGCCTGGCCGACCCGGGCTTCGAGCAGCTTGATGCGCTGGGACACCGCCGATTGCGACAGCCCCAGGCGCCGCGCCGCCCGCTCGAAACCGCCCTCTTCCACCACCACTGCCAGGGCTTCCAGCAACTTGTAGTCGATCATCGATTCAGCTAATGCTGCATAAGGAATATTGGTTTTTCTTATACACCTGGACGCGGCAAGGTGGCAGCCAATCCAGCACGACAGGGCACCACTTCCGCAATGAACAGCTACGTCACCGGCCTCCTGACCATGGCCAGTCTCATCATGGCGCTGGGCGCGCAGAACACCTATCTGCTGGCCCAGGGGCTGCGCCGCGAGCACCATCTGGCCATCGCCGCCTTCTGCCTTACCTGCGACGTGATTCTGGTGGCCGCCGGGGTACTGGGCCTGGCAGCGCTGATCCAGCACAGTCCGTTGCTGGTGGATATCCTGCGCTGGGGCGGCGCGGCCTTTCTGCTCTGGTATGGCGCCCAGGCATTGCGTCGGGCCTGGCGGCCGGCAGCCATGGGCACCCTGGCCGCGGCGGAGCCACGCAGCAGGCGGCAGGCGCTGCTCGCCGCCGCGGCGGTCTCGCTGCTCAATCCCCATGTCTATCTGGACACGGTGCTGCTGGTGGGCTCCCTGGGCAGCCAGCAGGCCGCGCCCCTGGCCTATGTGTTCGGCGCGGCCACGGCCTCCATGCTGTGGTTCTTCGGCCTCGCCCTGGGCGCCGCCTGGGCCGCGCCCTACCTGGCCCGCCCAGGGGTGTGGCGGTTGATCGATCTGCTGGTGGCCGGGGTGATGTTCGCCGTCGCCGCCCAGTTGCTGGTCTCGACCTGAGGCTGGCCTTCCCCGGGCGAGCGCCCTAAGCTGCGGCTCTGCGTTTCCTGTCGAGAGTCCTCATGCCCTTCGCCCGCTCGCTCCGCAGTCAGAGCCTGCTCCTGTTCGGCGGCAGTCTGCTGCTGATGCTGCTGATCGCCCTGGCCGGCTTCGGCCTGCTCTCCCGCGAGTTGCATCGCTACCAGCACCTGATCGAAGGCCCGCTGGAGCGCCTGGTGGAGATCGACGACACCCACCTGATCTTCAAGATCCAGGTCCAGGAGTGGAAGAATTTTCTTCTGCGCGGCGGCGATGCCACGACGGCCGAGCGCTACTGGCAGGCCTTCCTGACCCGCGAGGCGGAGGTCGACCGGCGTCTGCAGCAACTGACCGGCAGCGTCGATCCCGATCTGCAACCGCGGCTCCAGGCGCTGCGGGCCCAGCACCAACGCCTGGGCGAGCGCTATCGCGCCGGCCAGGCCGCCTATCTCGCCCATGATCGCGATCCGCGTCGCGGCGATGCCGAGGTCCGTGGTATCGACCGCGAGACCGCCGAGGGCTTCGCCGCCCTGGTCGACGACCTGCACGGACGCACCGCCGCGCAGATCGCCGCCATCCGCGCCGAGGCCCAGCGCGACATCCTGCTCGCCGGCCTGGCCCTGCTGCTCTGTGGCGGCGGCCTGCTGTTCCTCGGGATACGGCTGGTGGAGCGGCGGCTGGTGGATCCGCTGGTGGCCTGCGCCCGACAACTCGGGCTGCTGGCGCGCGGGCGTTTCGGCGAGCGCCTGCCCGGCGGCCGCGATGACGAAATGGGGCGCCTGGTCCTCAGCACCAATCTCCTGCGCGACGCCGCCGTGCAGCACACCCACGACCTGCGCCACCAGGCCGGCGAGGTGGGCGCCCTGAGCGCCCTGCTGGCCAATCAGCTGGTGACCGGGCCGGGCCAGCCGCCGCGAGAGGTCGATCCGCAGGTGCTCAAGGACGTCAGCCGCCGCCTCGCCGACATCGCCGGCGATCTAGAGGAGGCCGCCAGCCAGCGGCAGGACTGAGCTCCGCCCCTAGAGCTGCGCCGGCACCTCGCGCCACGCGCCCGGCGCCAGATCGTCCAGGGTCCAGGGGCCGATGCGGACGCGCACCAGGCGCAGGGTCGGCAGGCCCACCGCGGCGGTCATGCGCCGCACCTGGCGATTGCGCCCTTCGCGAATGGTCAGCTCGATCCAGGCGGTCGGCACGCTCTTGCGAAAGCGCACCGGCGGATCGCGCTCCCACAGCGCCGGCGGCTCCGCCAGCAGGCGCGCCTCGGCCGGCAGCGTGGGGCCGTCATTGAGGTCGACGCCCTGGCGCAGGCGCTGCAGCTGCTCTTCTCCAGGTGTGCCCTCCACCTGGGCCCAGTAGGTCTTGGGCAGCTTGTGCCGGGGATCGGCGATACGCGCCTGCAACTGGCCATCGTTGGTCAGCAGGAGCAGGCCTTCGCTGTCGCGATCCAGGCGGCCAGCGGGATAGACGCCCGGCACCTCGACATAGGCCTTGAGGGTCGCGCGGCCGTCGGCGTCGGCGAACTGGGTGAGCACGTCGAAGGGCTTGTTGAGCAGCAGCAACCGCGGCGTGACCGGCGGTGCCTTGGCCTGGCGCCGCGGACGCTGGCCGGGGGTGGAACGGGTATTTCGCGACATGGGGATCGACGGCGGCTAGCCAAAGGGTAATCTGGACCGCCCAGTCTATTCGTCCGAGGTCCCATGCGCATCTTTCGTCCGCTGTGGCTGATCCACCTGCTGACCCTGGCCGGTTGCGCCTCCTCCGCCTACGAGGGTCCGCGCTCCGATCACTTCGACGGCGAGCGCTTTCACAACCTGGCGCCGCGCGAAGACAAGAGCCTCTGGACCCTGCTGAAATGGCAGTTCACCCGCACCCGTCCCGAGTGGACCTGGCAGGACGGGCCGGCCGTACCGACGCGGCCAGTGGCCCGGGTCGAGGGTGGCGAATTGCGGGTGACCTTCGTCAACCATGCCACCCTGCTGATCCAGCATCAGGGCCTCAACATCCTCGCCGATCCGGTCTGGTCGGAGCGGGTGAGTCCCTTCAGCTTCATCGGTCCGCGACGCTATCACGCCCCCGGCGTGGCCCTGGATGACCTGCCGCCGCTGGACTTGATCTTCGTCAGCCACAGTCACTACGACCATATGGATCTGGCGACGCTGCGGCGCCTGGCCGAGCGCGCGCCCCTGACGCCGGTGGTGACGCCTCTGGGCAACGCCGAGCTGATCCGCCGCGAGACCGGTTTCGTCACCGTCAGCGAACTGGACTGGTGGCAAAGCCTGCCGCTCAAGGACGGCCTGCGCCTGCACCTGGTGCCAGGCCAGCACTGGTCGGCGCGCAGTCGCTTCGACACCAATCGCCGGCTGTGGGGTGGCTTCGTACTGGAAGCGCCGACCGGACCGGTCTATTTCGCCGGCGACACCGGCTGGGGTCCGCACTTCGCGCAGATCCGCGAACGCCTGGGGGCACCGCGTTTCGCCGCCCTGCCCATCGGCGCCTACGAACCGCGCTGGTTCATGCGGGACAGCCATCTGAATCCCGACGATGCGGTACGTGCTCATCAGGCGCTGGGCGCCGCCAGCAGCCTGGGCATCCACTTCGGCACCTTTTCCCTGAGCGACGAAGAACAGTTCGCCCCGCCCCGCGACCTGGCCCATGCCCGCGCCCTGCATGGCCTGGCGGACGAGGCGTTCCGGACACTGGCGCCGGGCGAGGTCTGGTCGGTGCCCTGAGGTCAGCCGCCGACCTTTGCTGCTTCGATCAAAGGCGGCAAGGAGGAGGCGCTGAGCCAATCCATCAGGGTGGCTCTCATACCGACTCCCCAATGCTGGTCATAAAGCATCCAGGCCCCGGTAATCACGATGGCCCAGAGAATGCTGAACAGCGAGCCGACCAGAAAGTATTCGGCAAAGTCCCGCTGATCCAGCTCCTTGAAGCGAGCGACGGTCTTGAGCGCTATCACCGCCGCGAGGATTTCCCAGCTGTTGCTTAGCAGTCCCGCAGCCAACACCAGACGTTCGAGCCAGCCGATGAGGCGTCCCGCGGAAAAGGCGCCATCGCTGGACGCGCCTGGCATTCTTGGCCGTGTCATGCGGATGAGCATCCTGCGACACAAGACATTGCCAAGCTCGGTCAACAGGGCCAAGGCGAAGAGCGTATAGGCCAGTGCATGCAATCCTTGCAGCAACCCGTTCATTGCTCAGCCTCCCTGCGATCCAGATCCGCCAGCACTTCCAGCACGGCATTCCACTGTTGGCTATAGGCGTCGAAGTGACCGGAGGTGCGTACCTTGTAGATGCTATGGACCGATACCTGACGCTGCTCTGCCAGCTCCGCGGGTAACTGTCCGTTCAACAGTGCCGCGATGTCGCTCAATTGACGTTGCGTCCAACCCTTCTCGATAACCGTCAAGCCAACCCCTAGTGCATCGAGAGTGGTCTCCAACAGCGGCTCCTGAGGCAGCGAGAAACCATAGCGGCAGAGCGCGCGCTTTTCGTTTAGCTTGTGCCGACTGCGGCTAAGACCCGGCCCCATCATGTTCCAGGCCTGCTGCGGATTCACAGCCGTTTCTATCCGGGCCAGCCCCAGCACGAAACGGCAATCGATACCACGCTGCAGGAGATCCAGCCTGATGTCACGCAACAGCCGAGCGCCGGCATTCAGGGACGTCACCAGGCCCTGAAATTCGTCTCCAAGGGTGATGGTCAACGGTGATGCCAGGACGTCGGCATAACGCCTGTTGCACTGCACGACCGCTTCATTGAAAGCCTTGTGTAACTGCGCGATATCGGCAGCGTGCTCGCTATGCACCAGGTCGCCCATTACCACCGCGAGTGTCCTGGCAGTCATTTCCTGTTTTGGGGTCATTTTTCGCGATGTAACCATAAAAGGGTCAATCGCTTCTTTTTACCCAAAAACGGTGCGACTCGCCTAGCGCTAAATGTCATCAGTAATCAGCAGGGCAAGAGACACAAGCGGCCAGGACGCTTGAGGATGCCCTCAACACCTCGCTGCTCCCGACCATTAATTCAGGTTATTCCACCAGCCCCTTGTCCCAGAGTCGTACCAGCTCGCTGGGCGCGCGGTCCTCGGGAATCAGCAGGGTCAGTTCGTCCTGCTGCTCGGCGGGCTGGGGACGGAAGCGCAATTCCACCTTGAAGTAGCGCTGATCGCCCCGCCCGACCTGGGTCGGTTCGCCGGATTCCGGCAGGCAGCGTTCCAGCACCGAGCAGATGCGCCCGCGCTGGGCGCTGTCGTACTGGCCGAATTCGATCTCCCGCGGCTTGCTCAGCGCGTGCAGGGGCGCGAAGCCGCCCTGTCGCGAGAGTCGCACCACGGTGTCCTTGCCCAGCGGGGGAAGTTCGCGCATTGCCCTGCTCCTCTAGATGAGAGTGACGCCCACGCCAGCCCAGGCCTCCTCGACCGCACGCACCTCCGCCGACTCGGCGCCGAAACGGCGACCGGCATTGGAGACGGTCAGACGGGCGAAGGAGGCGAAATCCGCATCGTTGGCCAGGCGGCTGTCACAGAGGGTGTCGTACCAGATCGGCCCGGCCTTTTCCCAGGCGTAGCCACCCAGGGCCATCGCCGCCAGATAGAAGGCCCGGTTGGGAATGCCCGAGTTGAGGTGGACACCGCCGTTGTCTTCGCGGGTCTCGATGTAGTCGCGCATATGCCCGGGCTGGGGGTCCTTGCCCAGGGTCGGATCGTCGTAGGCGGTACCCGGCTCGGCCATGGACCTCAGGCCCTTGCCGTTGATCTTCTTGGTCAGCAGCCCGGCGCCGATGATCCAGTCCGCCTCGGCGGCGGTCTGCTTGAGCTGGTACTGCTTGACCAGGATGCCGAAGACGTCGGAGACCGATTCGTTGAGCGCGCCGGACTGGTTGAAGTACACCAGGCCCGCCTCGCTCTCAGTGACGCCATGCACCAGTTCGTGGGCGATGACGTCCAGGGCGATGGTGAAGCGGTTGAAGATCTCGCCGTCGCCATCGCCGAACACCATCTGCTCGCCGTTCCAGAAGGCGTTCTGGTATTCCTGGCCATAGTGGACGGTACCGGCCAGCGGCAGGCCCTGGCCATCGATGGAATTGCGCCCGAACACCTCGTTGAAGAATCTGAAGGTGGCACCCAGGTAGTCGTAGGCCTCGTCCACCGCCACATCGCTCAGTGCCGGCTGCCCTTCCTGGCGCACCAGACGCCCGGGCAGCTGCATGGCGTTGCCGGCATCGAAGATGCTGCGCTGCGGACTGGCGTCATCGGTACGCGGCAGCGGCCCGACCGGTGCCTGGCGCACGCCGGGGCGACCGGGGTTGTGCAGCAGACTCTGGACATGACTCAGGGTGGTCAGGGCGCAGGAACGCTGGTGTTCGTCGCCATGATCGATGATGCGACCAAGAATGTAGGGGGGAATCACCCCCTGGTAGGTGCCCGGGTTACGAGACATGCGCGCCCTCCTCCTCTGGGGGACTGAGTCCCCGATCACCGCAGCGTGCGGTCCGTGTTTCTTGGACCACGAAACGACCAGACGGCTCCCGCCTCTTCACCCGGAGGCAGGCTTCTGGTACAAAGGCACCCCACGCGGGCGTCGTATAATGGCATTACCTGAGCTTCCCAAGCTCATGACGAGGGTTCGATTCCCTTCGCCCGCTCCAGATTCCAGACGGCCTCCAATCAGTCCTTGCGGACACGCTGATTGGGGGCCGTTGCGTTTCCGGGCCCTGCCAAAGGGGTTTCGCGCGCGAAACCTACCCCGCCACCAGCCCCTTCACCCGCTGCGCCAGGGCCTCCACCGCGAAGGGCTTGGTCAGGATCGCCATGCCCGGTTCCAGGTGGCCGTCGCTGAGCAGCGAGGTTTCGGCGAAGCCGGTGATGAACAGCACCTTGAGCGCCGGGCGGCGGACGCGGGCGGCGTCGGCCAGCTGGCGGCCGTTCATGCCGCCGGGCAGGCCGACGTCGGTGACCAGCAGGTCGATGCGGGCATCGGAGTGCAGCACCTCGAGGCCGCCGGCGCCATCGGCGGCCTCGATGATGACGTAGCCCAGTTCGCGCAGCAGATCGGTCACCAGCATGCGCACCGTGGGTTCGTCGTCGACCACCAGCACCGTGGCATTGGCGCCTTCCAGCAGAGCGGGCTGGTCCTCCACCCGAGGCAGCCCGCACGGCCGCTCCACCGGTCGCAGGGGCAGGTACAGGCAGACGGTGGTGCCTTCGCCGGGCGTCGAGCGCAGCCGCAGCTGACCGCCCGACTGGCGGGCGAAGCCATAGATCATCGACAGCCCCAGGCCTGTGCCCTGCCCCATGGGCTTGGTGGTGAAGAAGGGCTCGAAGGCCTTGGCGGCGACTTCCGGCGTCATGCCGCTGCCGCTGTCGGTCACGCTCAGATGCAGATAGCGTCCAGGTGCAAGCTCGAAGTCGCGGATATCCGCTTCGCCCAGGGTGCGATGACTGGCGGCGATGAGGATGCGTCCGCCCTTGGGCATGGCGTCGCGGGCGTTGATGCACAGGTTGAGCAGGGCGTTCTCCAGCTGGGACTGGTCCACCAGCAGGGGCTGGTCGTCCGGCAGGCTGCTGAATTGCACCTGGATGGCCGGCCCCACGGTGCGCTGCACCAGGTCGAGCAGGCCGCCCACCAGCTGGTTGACCTCGGTGGCTTCCGGGGCCAGGGTCTGGCGGCGGGCGAAGGCCAGCAGCCGATGGGTCAGGGCCGCGGCGCGCTTGGCGCTGCTCTGGGCAGCCGTCAGGTATTTTTCCAGCTCGGTGAAGCGCCCCTGGCCAATTCTCAGGCTCATGAGGTCGAGGCTGCCCGAGATCCCGGCGAGCAGGTTGTTGAAATCGTGGGCCAGGCCGCCGGTGAGCTGGCCGACCGCTTCCATCTTCTGCGACTGGCGCAGGGCCTCTTCCGAGCGCCGCAATTCTTCGGTGCGTTCTTCGACCCGCTGCTCGAGGGTGGCGGTCAGGTCCCGCAGGTCCGCCAGGGCGCGGTCGCGCTCGTCGGCCAGGGCCCGGCGGGCGTCCACGTCCAGCAGCACGCCGGGAAAGCGCAGCGGGGTGCCATCCGGCGCCAGTTCGACGTGGCCGTTGGCCTCCAGCCAGTAGTAGCGGCCGTCACTGCGGCGGACCCGGTACTGGTGGGCATAGCGGCCACCACGGCCGATGACGTCGGCGATGGCCGCGGCCAGGCCGGGCTGGTCGTCCGGATGGACGGTGGCCACCACTTGCGCCAGGCTCAGGCCATCGCGCCCCAGGGCCGGGTCGAGGCCGAAGTTGATGGCGAAGGCCTCGTCGACGGTGAACCTGTCGGTGGGCAGATCCCAGTACCAGGTGCCGATGATGGCGCCGGCGGCGAGGGCCAGCTGCACGCGCTCGGCGGCGGCCAGCACGCTGCTCTCCGCGGCGCGGGCGCTATCGAGCTCGTCGATGCGTGCGGAAAGCTCCTGTTCGAGGGTCAGGTTGTGCCGCCGCAGGGCGGCCTCGGCCACATCGCGCTGACGGTGGGCCTGAACACTGGCGGTGGTCTCGGTGGTGATGTTGAGCATGCCGACGATGCGCTCGCCATCGCGCAGCGGGCTGTAGGAAAAGCTCCAGTAGGTGTCCTCGGGATAGCCGTTGCGGGTCATCACGAAGTGCTTGTCGACGAAGTGCAGCGCCTCGCCGGCCAGCGTCCGCGCGATCAGCGGCGCGATCTCGTCCCACAATTCCGCCCAGACCTCATCGATCGGCTGCCCCAGGGCGGCCGGATGGCGGGCGCCGAGAAAGGGGGCGTAGGCCTGGTTGTAGATCAGCGTCTGCTCGGCGCCCCAGGTGGCGCACATGGCGAAGGGAGACGCCATCAGCAGGTCGTAGGTGGTCCGAAGGGCCACGGGCCAGCTGGCGCGCGCGCCCAGTGGCGTGGTTTCCCAGGCGAAACTTTCGAGATAGGACAAGGGACGACTCACTGGCAGAGGCGCGGAGGGATCTCGTGGCCGTCCGGGCCTGCCGCGAGGCGCCCGGATGCCCATGATAGGCAGGTACGCAAGGCCCCTGCCAGTACCGTGATCCATCGCTGGCACCGCCCTGCCCACCCGAGGCGGGACCGGGCCTGCGGCATGCTGTCCCGGTGAAACGACTGGCACCGGCGCCGTGCATCTCTTACCGTGTGGCCCCCGCTGTCGCTGTCAGGTATCCGCTCGTCATGTCCGCGTCTCCCACCCCGCCCGAGGGGCTGCAACGCAGCCTGTCCAATCGCCATCTGCAACTGATCGCCATCGGCGGCGCCATAGGCACCGGCCTGTTCATGGGTTCGGGCAAGACCATCGCCCTGGCCGGCCCCTCGATCCTGCTGGTCTATCTGATCATCGGCAGCGCCCTGTTCTTTGTCATGCGCGCCCTGGGCGAATTGCTACTGTCGGATCTGGAGTACAAGTCCTTCATCGACTTCTGCACCGATCTGCTCGGGCCCTGGGCCGGCTTCTTCTGTGGCTGGACCTACTGGTTCTGCTGGATCGTCACCGCCATCGCCGATGTCATCGCCATCGCCGCCTATGCCCAGTTCTGGTTTCCCAGCCTCGCGCCCTGGATCCCGGCGCTGCTCTGCGTGCTGCTCCTGCTGGGTCTGAATCTGGTCACGGTGCGACTGTTCGGCGAACTGGAATTCTGGTTCGCGCTGATCAAGATCGTCGCCATCTGCGCCCTGATCGTCACCGGATTCGGCCTGGTGCTCTGGGGCTTCCAGTCGCCCTCGGGCAACGTCGCCAGCCTCGCCAACCTGTGGAACGACGGCGGCGTCTTTCCCATGGGGCTGGGCGGTTTCTTCGCCGGTTTCCAGATCGCCGTCTTCGCCTTCGTCGGTATCGAGCTGGTGGGCACCACCGCCGCCGAGACCGCCGATCCGCGGCGCAACCTGCCGCGGGCGATCAACTCCATTCCGGTACGCATCCTGGTGTTCTATGTGCTGGCGCTGGTGGTGATCATGGCGGTGACGCCCTGGCGCCAGGTGGTGCCGGACAAGAGTCCCTTCGTCGAACTCTTCGTGCTGGCCGGCGTGCCCATGGCCGCCAGCCTGATCAATTTCGTGGTGCTGACCTCGGCCACCTCCTCGGCCAACAGCGGCATCTTCTCCACCAGCCGGATGCTCTATGGCCTGGCCCGCGAAGGCCATGCGCCACGCGGCCTCACCCGCCTTTCGCGGGCGGCGGTGCCGGCGCGTGGCCTGGTGCTGTCCTGCCTGTGCCTGCTGCTGGGTACGGTGCTGATCTACCTGATCCCCAACCTGGTCACCGCCTTCACCCTGGTCACCACCCTGGCCGCGGTGCTGTTCATGTTCGTCTGGTCGCTGATCCTGCTGGCCTGGCTGGCCTACCGCCGCAACCGTCC
This sequence comes from Pseudomonas sp. RIT411, assembly GCF_003057735.2. Classification (NCBI taxonomy): domain Bacteria; kingdom Pseudomonadati; phylum Pseudomonadota; class Gammaproteobacteria; order Pseudomonadales; family Pseudomonadaceae; genus Pseudomonas; species Pseudomonas sp. RIT411. The sequence continues at coordinate 29,322 of NZ_QBIZ02000015.1, read as the reverse complement.
GGAGCGCCATGCCGCCTCGGCCTTCCGCCTGCCCGGCGGGCGCTGGGTGTGCTACGGGGTGCTGGCCTTCTTCGCCGCGGTGCTGGTGCTGCTGACCCTGCAGGACGACACCCGCCAGGCGCTGCTGGCCAGTCCGCTGTGGTTCCTGCTGCTAGGGGTGGGCTACCGGTGGCGCGGGCGGCGGGTGGTACGCGCCGGCTAGCCGGACGCTGGCCGCTCAGCCCAGCGTCCAGAGTTCATCGAGCCGGGTGGTGTAGCGCGGGCTGAGCAGGTCGCGGCGCATCTGCCAGGCGGGATCGCGCGGGATCCGCGCCGGTCTCAGGGTCTCGCGACCGAACCGGCCGTTGATGGCGTCCAGGGTCGCCATCAGCCGGGCCGCGGCCGGATCCGGGGCGGCGGCGAAGAGATCCGCCGCCACCTCGCTACGGCCGCAGAGATCGAGCAGCAGCACCTCGGCCTTGGCGTAGCCGAAGCCGTCGCGAAAGATCTCGCGCAGGCCCGCCTGGGCCTGGTCGTTGAGCACCCGGGTGTCGTCGCTGGGCACCGGCAGGTTGAGCAGGGCGGCATTGGCGTAGCGGCCTTCGTCGGCGCCGTGCATGCCGGTCTGGATGCTGACCCTCAGGGTGCGACAGAGCGAGCCCTGGGCGCGCAGCTTTTCCGCAGCCCGCGCGGTGTAGCTGGCCACCGCCTCGGCCAGGGCGCCGAACTGATACTGGCGGCGACCGAACATGCGACTGCAGCAGATGGTCTGCCGGGGCGCTTCCAGTTCCTCCAGGCTCAGGCAGGCCAGACCGCGCAATTCCCGCGCGGTCTTTTCCAGCACCACGCTGTAGCGCTGGCGCAATGACCAGGCGTCCTGCCCGGCCAAGTCCCAGGCCGTGCTGACCCCCTCCCCGCGCAGCCGCGCGGCCAGGCGCCGGCCGACGCCCCAGACGTCTTCGATGGGCGAATGCCTGAGCACCCAGTCATGCACCGCCGGATCGCGCAGATCCAGCACCCCGCCGGTGCGCTCCGGCCAGCGCTTGGCGGCTGCATTGGCCAGCTTGGCCAGGGTCTTGGTGCCGGCGATGCCGACGCTGACCGGGATGCCCGTCCACTTCTGCACCCGGGCCTGCAGGCGATGGCCGAGGGCGTCCAGGGGTTCGGGCAGGCCGGCCAGATCGGCGAACACCTCGTCGATGCTGTAACGCTCCAGGCGCGGCACCAGAGTCGCCAGGGTGCGCATCACCCGGTCGCTGAGATCGCCATAGAGGGCGTAGTTGGAACTGAAGGCCGTCACTTCGCCGCGCCGGGCCAGTTCGCGCACCTGGAACCAGGGCGCCGCCATGGCGATGCCCAGGCGCTTGGCCTCGGGCGAACGGGCGATCACGCAGCCGTCGTTGTTGGACAGCACCACCACCGGGCGCCCAGCGAGATCGGGGCGGAAGACCCGCTCGCAACTGCAATAGAAGGCGTTGCAGTCGATCAGCGCCAGCACCGATTCAGCCATGGCCGAAACGCCTCAGGCTGTGGGTGGCCACGCCCCAGACCTCGAAGTCGTCGCGCTCGCCGATGACCAGGGGGGCATAGGCGGGATTTTCCGCCAGCAGGACGAAATTGGCGCCGCGCCGACCGAGGCGCTTGAGGGTGGGTTCGCGATCGCGCACCGCCACCACGATGTCGCCGACCCGTGCCGGCCGGGCGCGATCGACGATCACCAGGTCGCCGGCAAAGATGCCGGCGCCGGTCATGCTGTCGCCACTGACCTGGATGACATAGGTGTGGGGCGCGCGCAGGTCGACCAGCTCGTCCAGCGAGACCTGGCGCTCCAGATGATCCTGGGCCGGCGACGGGAAGCCGCACGGCAGGCGAAAATCATAGAGCGGCAGCCGGGTGTCGGACGATTCCAGGCAACCCAGGACGGTAACGGACATGACAAGGTGTTCCTGCGGATAACTGTCTATTTATACAGTTATCCGCAGCTGCCGTGTTGTAAAGTCCGACCTAATCTGCGCCGATGAGCGGCGCCATCAGGCGCTGAGGCGGAAGCGCGAGACGATGCCGCGCAGGTCCTGGGAGAGGCCGGCGAGGCGTTCGGCGGTACCGGCATCGGACTCGATACCGGTCAGGACCTGCAGGGTGCTGGCGCGGATGCCGGTGGTGTTGCGGTTGATGTCTTCGGAGACCGCCGCCTGCTGTTCCGCGGCACTGGCGATCTGCACATTGACGTCGACGATGCGCTCCACCGCGGCGCCGATGCTGGTCAGGCTGACGCTGGCCTGCTCGGCCGCCGCGACGCCGGTCAGGGCATGGCCGCGGCTGGCCTGCATCTGCCCGACGGCCTCGCCGGTGGCGGCCTGCAACTGCTCGATGATGCGGCGGATTTCCTCGGTGGAGGTCTGGGTGCGCGAGGCCAGGGTGCGGACCTCATCGGCCACCACGGCGAAGCCGCGGCCCTGCTCGCCGGCCCGAGCGGCCTCGATGGCGGCGTTGAGCGCCAGCAGGTTGGTCTGCTCGGCGATGGTGCGGATCACCGCGATGACCCCGCCGATGGCCTGGCTGTGGGTTTCCAGGGCCGCGACCTTGGTGGCGCTGAGGTCCACCTCGGCGGCCAGGGCCTCGATGGCCTGTTGCGTCTGCTGCATCACCCGGGTGCCTTCCCGGGTGGCCTGATCGGCCTGCTGGGCCGCGGCCACGGCGCCTTCGGTGTTGTTGGCGACGTCCGCCACGCTGGCGGTCATCTCGGTGATGGCGGTGGCCACCTGATCGGTCTCGCCCTGTTGCGTCTGCATGGTCGAACGGGCCTGGCCGATGGAGCCGGCCAGGGACCCCGAGGCCTCGGCCACCGCGCTGGAGGCCTGATCCACCTCGCGCAGCGAGCGACCGAAGGCCTCCAGCATCGCGTTCAGGCTACGGCCGATGTCGGCGATCTCGTCACGCCCGTGCAGGGCGGCGCGGCGACTCAGATCGCCCTGAGCGGCGGCGGCGGTCACCCCGACCAGTTCGGCGATCCCCAGGCGCAGGGCCTGGTAGATGCCGGCGAAGGTATAGGCCAGCAGCAGCAGGGCGCCCAGGATCATGCCCACGACCAGATTACGCAGCGTGGTCGCATGCGCCAGACGCTCGGCCAGCAGCTGGGAGAGCTGACCCTGCGCTTCCTCCTGCACCTTGTAGTAGCGGGCGACCACGGCATTGCCCTGGGCACCCAGGGCGCGACCGGAAACCGTACCCTCATTGGTCATGGCCGCCTGCATGCCCTGACGGAAGTTGGCATAGTCGTCCGCCGCCTGGGCCAGGGAGCCCTTGAGGCGCTGGGCCAGCTCCGGCGCCTGCCGCGCCAGGAGTCTGAGGCCCTGCTCCAGTTCGTCGGCGCTCTGCCGTTCCTGGTTCACCACGCTGCGCGCCAGATTCAGACTGGCCGGATCGAAGCGGTTGGTGGCACTCAGGCCGAAGGCCAGGCCGCGCAGCTGGCCGATGAGGTTGATTTCCCGCGGCAGGCGCACGGAGGTGATGTCGATGAGAAAGAGGCTGGTGTAATCCGAATCCAGCGCCAGGCCGGAGGTGGCCGACACGTAATAGAAGAGATTGAGGGTCTGGGTCAGCTGCTCGTTCCAGGCCTCGAATCCCTCCAGCGGGGTGCCGGTGGCTCCCTGCATCAGGCGCTCGGCGCCTCGCCGCAGCTGGCTCAGGCGATCGCCGGTTTCCAGCTGGGTGCCGAGTTCGCGATCCAGCCGGCCGAGGTCGTCATAGGCCTTGAGCAGGTTGTCACGGTTGTTCTGCCAATCCTGCTGGGCCGAGGCATCGCCATCCTGGAGTCGCTTGGTCAGGGCGCGCTGCAACATGCTCAAGCGGGCGACCGGCGTCAGTTGCGTCAGATAGCGCTGACCGTCGATTTCCTGGGCCAGACCGACCCGCTGTTCCTGGATATCCTGATAGAGATAGACGCTGAGAAACACCAGGGGCACCAGGATGATGGCCGCCAGGCAGGCGAATTTGGCGGGGAATCTCAGGCGATTCATTAGGCTTACGACAGGGGTCAACAGATTCATGGCGGGCTCACGGGCGGCAGAGGGGGTCACTTGGGCTGTACCGCCCAATTTGTGACGTAATAGACAGAGTTTTCTGTAACAGTTCTATCGCTATCGGCCTGCCGTCTCGCTTATATGGCCCTTTGCCACTCGACGGTCGAAAGGCGTCTCCCAACGGTCGCAGGATGGCTCTAGCATGCATGATGTAGTGATTCTCAATGCCCTTGTGCTGGATGGTCGCGACCGTCCGGGCCGGGTTCTCGACGTGGCGATTGCCGGCGAGCGTATCCAGGCACTCGGTCAGTTGGCCGGGCAACCGGCACGGGAGGTCCGCGATGGCCGCGGCCTGGCGCTGGCGCCCGGCTTCATCGATGTCCATACCCATGACGACACCATGGTCATCCGCCGCCCCGAGCAACTGCCCAAGCTCAGTCAGGGGGTCACCACCGTGGTGGTCGGCAACTGCGGCATCAGCGCCGCCCCGGTGCGGTTGCGTGGCGAGCCGCCGGATCCGCTGAATCTGCTGGGCCCGGCCGCGGCCTTCAGCTATCCCACCTTTGCTGCCTATCGCGCGGCGGTGGAGCAGGCCCGCCCCGGCGTCAACGTCGCCGCTCTGGTCGGGCACACGGCGCTGCGCAGCAATCACCTGGACGATCTCCAGCGTGCCGCCACCCCTGCCGAGATCGCTGCCATGCGCGCCGAACTGCGCGACAGCCTGGCCGCTGGCGCTCTGGGGCTCTCCACCGGCCTGGCCTACGCCTCCGCCATGGCGGCGCCGACCGCGGAGGTGGCGGAGCTGGCCGCCGAGCTGGACGCCGTGGGCGGACTCTATGCCACCCATTTGCGCAGCGAATTCGCCGCGGTGCACGAGGCCCTGGACGAAGCCCTGGACATCGGTCGCCAGGCCCGGGCGCCGGTGGTGGTGTCCCACTTCAAGTGCGCCGGGGTGGACAACTGGGGCCGCGCGCCGGAGTTGCTCGGCGCTCTGGCGCAGGCCGCCCACGGCCAGCCGGTCGGCTGCGACTGCTATCCCTATGCCGCCAGCTCCTCCACCCTGGATCTCAAGCAGGTCACCGACCGCCACCGCATCACCATCACCTGGTCCACCCCGCATCCCGAGTGCGGCGGCCGCGACCTGGCCGCCATCGCTGCCGACTGGGGCCTGGACCTAGAGACCACCGCGCGCCGCCTGCAACCGGCCGGTGCCGTCTACTACGGCATGAGCGAAGCCGACGTGCGCCTCATCCTCGCCCATCCGCTGAGCATGATCGGCTCCGACGGCCTGCCCGAGGACCCCTTCCCCCATCCGCGACTCTGGGGCGCCTTCCCGCGGGTGCTCGGTCACTTCAGCCGCGACCTTGGCCTCTTTCCCTTGCACACCGCCGTGCACAAGATGACCGGCCTCTCCGCCGGCCGCTTCGGCTTGGCGGGTCGCGGCCTGATCGAGCCCGGCGCCCAGGCCGATCTGGTGCTGTTCGACCCCGCCCGCATCCGCGACGTGGCCGACTTCAGCGAGCCGCAACGGCCTGCCGAAGGCATCGAAGCGGTCTGGGTGAATGGGCACCTGGCCTATGCACCGGGGCAGGCCATTGGCGAGCGTCATGGTCGCTTCCTGCCGCGCGCCGGGGATCTGCGGTCGACCTTCCCACGTTCCGCCTGAGCGCTACCGGGTAACGCCTCCAGCTGGTGCATCCCCGTTACCTTCCGCCACCTCCCGGTGCCCCCTGGCGCACCGGGAACCCCTTCGGCTGCCTGTCCCCCATGCCAAGCCCTTGATTTGCAACGTCATGCGGATAGCTGGCACAGTCGCTGCAATCTATTCCGTTGTTACGAACACACTTCCGCTATAACGGAAAAGGAGACACGCGATGACAGGCAAGACGAAGGGGTGGAAAACGCTGGCGCTGCTGGTCGGCCTGGTCGCCATGACCGGCGCCCAGGCGGCCAAGCTGGATGACGTGCTCAAGCGCGGCCATCTGGTCGTGGGCACCGGCAGCACCAATGCGCCCTGGCACTTCCAGGGCGCCGACGGCAAGTTGCAAGGCTTCGATATCGATATCTCCAAGGTCATCGCCAAGGGCCTGTTCAACGATCCGGAAAAGGTCGAGTTCGTCGTCCAGGGCTCGGATGCGCGCATCCCCAACCTGCTCACCGACAAGGTCGACATCAGCTGCCAGTTCATCACCGTGACCGCCAGCCGCGCCCAGCAGGTGGCCTTCACTCTGCCCTACTACCGCGAAGGCGTGGCCCTGCTCCTGCCGGCCAACAGCCGCTACCAGCAGATCGACGACCTCAAGGCGGCCAAGGGCGACCTGACCGTGGCCGTGCTGCAGAACGTCTATGCCGAGGAACTGGTGCACCAGGCGCTGCCCGGCGCCAAGGTCGACCAGTACGACAGCGTCGACCTGCTCTACCAGGCCCTCGGCACCGGCCGTGCCGACGCCGTGGCCACCGACCAGTCCTCGGTCAAGTACCTGATGACCCAGAATCCCGGCCGCTACCGCTCGCCCGACTACGCCTGGAGTCCCCAGACCTACGCCTGCGCGGTCAAGCGTGGCGATCAGGACTGGCTGAACTTCGTCAACACCGCCCTGCACGAGGCCATGACCGGCGTGGAATTCCCCACCTATCAGGCGTCCTTCAAGAAGTGGTTCGGCGTCGAGCTGCCCTCTCCGGCGATCGGCTTCCCCGTCGAGTTCAAGTGATCCTGGCCCCGGCGCGGTCCGTCCGCGCCCTCTAGGTAGACGTCGAGCATGAACTACACCCTCAACTTCGCCCCCGTGTGGCAGAACCTGGACCATTTGCTGGCCGGGCTCGCCCTCGGCCTGCAGCTGGCGCTGGTAGGCATCGCCATCGGCTGCCTGATCGGCCTGGCCACCGCCTTCGCCCTGCTCTCGCCGGTGCGGGCGCTGCGCTGGCTGGCGGGGGGCTATGTCACCCTGGTGCGCAACACCCCGATCCTGGTGCTGATCCTGCTGCTGTACTTCGCCCTGCCCAGCGTCGGCATCCGCCTGGACAAGCTCAGCTCCTTTCTCATCACCCTGGCGCTCTATGCCGGGGCCTACCTGGCCGAGGTGTTTCGCGGCGGGCTCATGGCCATTCCCAAGGGCCAGCGCGAGGCGGGCCTGGCCATCGGCCTGCGCGAGTGGCAGATCAAGGCCTACGTCATCATTCCGGTGATGCTGCGCAACGTGCTGCCGTCGCTTTCCAACAGCTTCATCTCGCTGTTCAAGGACACCTCCCTGGCGGCGGCCATCGCCGTGCCGGAGCTGACCTACCAGGCGCGCAAGATCAACCTGGAAAGCTACCGGGTCATCGAGACCTGGCTGGTGACCAGCGCCCTCTACATCCTCACCTGCTACGTCATCGCCCTGCTGCTGCGCCAGCTGGAGCGACGCCTGAGCCTGACCCGCTAGGAGCCCGATCGTGTACGAAGCCCCCTCCTGGTTCCTAGAATTGTGGAACGCACGCCAGACCCTGGCCGCCGGGTTCGCCACCACCCTGGCCTGCTCGGTACTGGCGGTGCTCGGCGGCACCCTGCTCGGCACCCTCGGCGGCCTGGCGCTGACCTATGGCCGCTGGCCGCTGCGCCTGCCCTTTCGCCTCTATGCCGACCTGATCCGCGGCACCCCGGTGTTCGTGCTGGTGCTGGCCTGCTACTACATGGCGCCGGCGCTGGGTCTGCGGCCCACGCCCTTCGAGGCCGGCACCGCGGCGCTGCTGCTGTTCTGCGGCTCCCACGTGGCGGAGATCGTCCGCGGCGCCCTGCAGGCCATCCCCCGCGGCCAGCACGAGGCGGCCAAGGCCATCGGCCTGACCTTCGCCCAGAGTCTCAAGGAGGTGCTGCTGCCCCAGGCGCTGCGCCAGATCCTGCCGACCTGGGTCAATGCCTCCACCGAGATCGTCAAGGCCTCCACCCTGCTCTCGGTGATCGGCGTGGCCGAGTTGCTGCTGAGCAGCCAGCAGGTCATCGCCCGCACCTTCATGACCCTGCAGTTCTATCTGTTCGCCGGGCTGCTGTTCTTTCTCATCAACTTCGCCATCGAGCGGCTCGGCCGCTATCTGGAAAAACGGGTGACCCTGCCATGACCGACGCCAACGCCCCGCTGTTGAGCATCAACGGCCTGCACAAGAGTTTCGGCGCCACCGAGGTGCTCAAGGGCATCGACCTGTCCCTGGACCGCGGTGACGTGGTCACCCTGATCGGCTCCAGCGGCTCGGGCAAGACCACACTGCTGCGCTGCGTCAACCTGCTGGAAGACTTCCAGGGCGGCAGCATCCAGCTGGCCGGCGAGGCCATCGGCTACCGCGAGGAAGGCGGTCGCCGCCAGCGCCTACCGGAGCGCGAGATCGCCCGCCAGCGCTCGCTCACCGGCATGGCCTTCCAGCAGTTCAATCTGTTTCCCCACCTCACCGCCCTGGAAAACGTCACCCTCGGCCTGCGCAAGGTCAAGAAGATGGGCAAGGACGAAGCCATCGCCCTGGGTGAACAGTGGCTGCGCCGGGTCGGCCTGATCGAAAGACGCGACCATCATCCCGGCCAACTCTCCGGCGGTCAGCAGCAGCGGGTGGCCATCGCCCGCGCCATCGCCATGAATCCCAGCCTGATGCTGTTCGACGAACCCACCTCGGCGCTGGACCCGGAGCTGGTCGGCGAGGTGCTGGCGGTGATCAAGGACCTGGCCCAGGACGGCATGACCATGCTGCTGGTGACCCACGAGATGAGATTCGCCTACGAGGTGTCCGATCGCATCGTCTTCATGAGCCAGGGCCGCATCGAGGAGCAGGGCCCGCCCCGCGAACTCTTCGAGCGCCCCCGTTCCACCCGTCTCGCCGAATTTCTCGGCCGGACCTCCTTCTGAATCCTTCCCCCGCTACAGGAGCACCCTTATGAGCATCACCCGATACGGCGCCGGCGAACGCGGCGCAGGCGGCCAACCCCTGCCCTTCGCCCGTGCGGTGGAAGCCGATGGCTGGCTGCACGTCTCCGGCCAGGTGGCCATGGAGAATGGCGAGATCATCGACGGCGGCATCGTCGCCCAGACCCACAAGACCATGCAGAATCTGATCGCCATCCTGCACGAAGCCGGCTACGGTCTGGAGCATGTGGTGCGTGCCGGCGTCTGGCTGGACGATCCGCGTGATTTCTGGAGCTTCAACAAGGTGTTCGCCGAGTACTTCGCCGGCCACGCCCCGGCGCGCGCCTGCGTGCAGTCCTCCATGATGGTGGACTGCAAGGTCGAGATCGACTGCATCGCCTACAAACCCAAGGCCTGAGACAAACCGCACCGATGACCGAACCTACCCGCCAGCGCGCCCGCGGCCTGGACCGCGCCTTCGACATCCTCGATCACCTCAAGCGGGTGGGTCGGCCGCTGCGACCCAACGAGATCGCCGCCGGCCTGGGCATTCCCAAGTCCACCGTCTACGACCTGGTCGGCCTGCTGCTGGAGCGGCACATGCTCGATGCCGTGGGCCGCGACGGTCAGGTCTACCTGGGCCGCGAGCTGTACTTTCTCGGCCAGGCGCACCTGCGCCACTTCGACCTGGCCCGCGAGGCCGGACTGCTGCTGGACGACATCGTCGCCCAGACCCGCGAGACCGCCCAGCTGTGCCAGCTCAACGGCCGCAAGTACACCGTCTCGCTGATGAAGGAAGGCGCCCGCGCCTTTCGCATCTCGTCCAATGTCGGCGAAGACGCGCCCATTCCCTGGACCGCGTCCGGGCGACTGCTGCTCGGTCATCTGAGCGATGCCGAGATCCTCGCCCTGATCGATCCGGACGATTTCATCCTGCCCGACGGTAGCCGCCTGCCCCCGGCGACCTTTATCGCCGAGATCCGTAGCGCCTGCGCCGAAGGCTTCTTTTCCTTCGACAGCATCGCCGACACCTACACCCACTGCTTCGCCGCCCCGGTGCAGGACGCCAGCGGCCTGAGCATCGCCACCCTGTGCATCGTAGCGCCCCGCGCCGACGCCCAGGCCCACCATGCCGAGTACCGCCGGGTGCTGGTCGACAGCGCCCGCCGCCTGTCCCAGCGCCTGGGCGGCCAGGAGAATCCATGACCATCCTCAAAGCTCCCGAGAAAGGCGCCGCCACGCCTGGCGCCAGCCTGCTCAGCGACGTGCCCCTGCCCGCCCTGGTCGTCCACCGGGCTGCACTCGACCACAACATCGCCTGGATGCAGGCCTTCGCCAGCGACCGCGGTGCCGAACTGGCGCCCCACGGCAAGACCAGCATGGCGCCGGCGCTGTTCCAGCGGCAGCTGGCCGCGGGTGCCTGGGGCATGACCCTGGCCACCGCGGTGCAGACCCGCGCCGCCCAGGCCCACGGCGTGCGCCGGGTGCTGATGGCCAACCAGCTGGTGGGCGCACCGAACATGGCGCTGATCGCCGAGTTGCTCGCCGCCGATCCGGACTTCGACTTCCATTGCCTGGTGGATCATCCCGACCAGGTGACCGCCCTGGGCGCCTTCTTTGGCGCACGGGGGCTGGCGCTGCAGGTGATGATCGAGTACGGCGTACCGGGCGGCCGTTGTGGTTGCCGCAGCGAAGCCGAGGTACGAGAACTGGCCCGGGCCATCGCCGGGCAACCGGCGCTACGCCTGACCGGCATCGAAGGTTACGAGGGGGTGATCCACGGCGCCGAGGCGGCCACCGACATCCGCGCCTTCGCCGATTCCCTGGTGCGCTTGGCGGAGGAACTGCGCGGCCAGGGCGCCTTCGCCCTCGACCGACCCATCGTCACCGCCTCGGGTTCGGCCTGGTATGACCTGATCGCCGCCGCCTTCGACCAGCTGGAAGTGCGCGAGCGCTTTCTCGCAGTCATGCGGCCCGGCAGCTATGTGGTCCATGACCACGGGATCTATCGCGATGCCCAGCGTGGCGTCCTGGCCCGCACCGGTCTGAACGAGGGCCTGCAACCGGCGCTGGAGGTCTGGGCTCACGTGCAATCCCTGCCCGAACCCGGTTTCGCCATCCTGGCCCTGGGCAAGCGCGACATCGCCCACGATGCCGGCCTGCCGCTGCCGCTGCGCCGCTACCGGCCCGGCCAGACTGCTGCCGAGGCGGTCGACGTCAGCGGCTGCACGGTCACGGCCATCATGGACCAGCACGCCTTCATGGTCGTCGCCCCGGGAACCGCACTGGCCATCGGCGACCTCATCGCCCTGGGCACTTCCCACCCTTGCCTGACCTTCGACAAGTGGCGCCAGGGCTGCATCGTCGACGAAGGACTGCAGGTGGTGGAGACCTTCGCCACCTGCTTTTAGGCTTGTTTGAAAGGTCGTCGAACGAAGGTCAGGCAAGGCAAAAATCTGTGAGGAAGCGGATCGGACTCGCGCTCGAGTTTACGAATGGTAAATGAGCATTCCGACTGGGCTGGCATTCCAGCAGATTTTTAACGCAGCATGACCGAGTGCAGGCACCTTTCAGACAAAGCCTAGGGGCGCAGCTCGCCCTCTTCCTCTACATCCCAGTAACGGATGCGCTCGGCATGCACCTTGATGAGGATCATGCCGGGCGTGTCGGTGCCTTGGGGAAACCAGCGGTCCAGACTCTTGGTCCAGTGCGCCTCGAATTGCGCCTTGTCGCGGATAAGCTCGGCGTGCCCTTCGATGCCGATGAAGATACCGGGCTTGCCGAGCAGGCTCTTGCCTTCGCTGAAGCTCAGTCCCACCGCCGGATCCTGCTCGATGTCCCGGATCTTGGCCGAGTCCTCGTAGGCATAGAACCAGGAGTCCCCGTCGTATTCGACGTCGCCGTTGTTGCTCATCGGCCGGCTGGTCAGGCGCCCGGTGCCGGTGGTCAGCATGCAGAAATCCAGATCGCGCATCGCTTTGGAAAGGTCGTGCAGGGTCTTGTCGGCCATGGGGGTCGCTCCGGTTGGGCGGGCAGGCAGTGCCCGTCTCCATTCAGACCGGGGGCGGCGGCCGCTTGGTTCCGGCGCAGCGGCGTCGCCCGGGCTTTTCGGACGGACAGCCCTAGTGGGAAGCGACATAGACCGCCGTCGCAGGCGGTGCCGGCAGCGCATAGGTGGCCTTCATCCAGTCGATCTCCGCCAGAGGGGTCCGGCCGAACAGCCGCTTGAATTCGCGGCTGAACTGGGAGGCGCTCTCGTAGCCTACGGCAAAGGCCGCGTTCGCCGCCGGGAGGGCGTCGCGCAGCATCAACAGCCGCGCCTGGTGCAGACGGGTCGACTTCAGATACTGCATGGGCGTGGTGCCGGTAATGTCGCGGAAGTGCCGGTGGAAGCTGGGCTGACTCATGCGCGCTTCCTGCGCCAGCGCGGCGACGTCCAGCCGCTCGGCATAGCGGGCGTGCAGGGTGCGCAACGACCGGGCGATACGGCCGAAACGCCCCTGGCGATCCAGGGCCGCGCGCAACGAGCCGCCCTGGGCGCCGGTGAGGATCCGATAGTAGAGCTCACGCAGCAGCGCCGGCCCCAGCAGCCGGGCATCGGTCGGCACGCTCAGGACCTCCAGAAAGCGCAGCGTCGAGGCGCGCAGCGGCTCATCGATCGGCGAGGCATAGAGCCCGCGGGGCGCCTCCAGCGCCGGCCCGAGTTCGCTGTCTAGCTGCAGCACCAGGTCGCCGAGCAGCCGAAAATCCAGGCGTAGATAGATGGCCAGCAGCGGTGCCTCCGGACTGGCATCGGTCTCCATGGTGAAGGGCACGGGCACGGAGACCACCAGGTAGTGCTGGGCATCGTACTGATAGACGCGGTCACCGAAGTAGCCGCGCTTGCCGCCCTGGCAGACGATGACGACCCCGGGATCATAGAGCACGGGTACGCCGGTCAGCGGGCGATCCGAGCGCAGGAAGCGCACATCCTCCAGAGGGCTGAGGTTGTAGCCTTCCTGCGGCGCCAGCCTGCCCAGCAGCGCCACCAGACGTCTGGCAAGGGGATCGCTCGGATTCATGGGGCCTCCGCTTCAGCCATCGGTGGAAAGGGTCAGGGCTTCCCAGCGGTCGATTTCCCGGCTGGCCGTGGCCAGGCGTTCGCGAACCAGGTGCAAGGCATCACTCCCCAGCAGCAAGTGCGTTGGCGGCGCCGGCAGGGCGATGAGCTGCAGCAGCGCCTGGGCCGCCTTGCGTGGATCGCCCAGCTGCTTGCCGCTCTTGGCCTCCCGCGCCGCCCGGATCGGCGTGAACTGCTCGTCGTAGTCGGCGATGCCGCGTGCGCTGCGACGCATCGAGCGACCCGCCCAGTCGGTACGAAAGGAGCCGGGTGCCACGGCGGTGACCCAGACGCCGAAGGGTGCCAACTCCTGGCCCAGGGCCGCCGAGATACCTTCGAGGGCGAACTTGCTGCCGCAATAGTAGGAGATACCCGGCAGGGTAATGGTGCCACCCATCGAGGTGATGTTGATGATATGACCGCGGCGCCGTTCGCGAAAGGACGGCAGGAAGGCCTTGGTCATGGCGACCGCCGCGAAGACATTGACCTCGAATTGCTGGCGCAGCTCTTCCAGCGGCGATTCTTCGAGAATGCCCTCATGGCCGTAGCCGGCGTTGTTCACCAGGACATCCACCGGACCGTGGGCTGCCTGAACCTCGGCCACCACTGTCGCCAGGCGCGCATGGTCCGTGACATCCAGCAGCACGCCATGGGCCCGGTCCGACAAGGCCGCGAAGGCCTCCAGATCGGCTTCCCGGCGCAGCGTGCCGATGACACGGTGGCCGGCCGCCAGGGCTTCCCGCGCCAGGGCATTGCCCAGGCCGCTGCTCACGCCGGTGATGAAAAGGGTCTTGTGCTCGTTCATGGTCCACTCCCATCGTTGGAAGCGGCCATGCTAGCGCCGGTGTCTGGCGCCCCCACTGCCGGATCGTCTGGGTGTCTTGCCTAATCCTCTCGGCATCGACGCCCCGTGCTCAGGTCCCCCGCGGCTTGGCTCGGGCCGTGGGTTCGGCGATCAGGGGATCGTCCGGCCAGTAGTGCTTGGGATAGCGGCCCTTGAGATCCTTCTTCACCTCGGCGTAGGTATTGGCCCAGAAGCTGGCCAGGTCCTGGGTGACCTGCACCGGTCGCCGCGCGGGCGAGAGCAGGTGCAGCTTGACCGCCAGACGGCCACCGGCGAGGCGCGGGGTGTCGGCCAGGCCGAACAGCTCCTGCAGCCGCACCGCCAGCACCGGCGGCTGCTCGCTGTAGTCCAGGCGGATCGTGGAACCCGACGGCACTGCCAGACCTCGCGGGGCCAGCTCGTCGAGCTGACGAGGCAGCGGCCAGGGCAGCAGGCCCTGGAGCATGGCGGCCAGGTCCAGGGTGGCGAAGTGGGCCAGGCGGCTGACGCGATCCAGATAGGGCAGCAGCCAGACTTCCAGGCTGGCCAGCAGGGCGGCGTCGCTCACGTCCGGCCAGTCGCTCGTCGGCTGCTGCTGCAGATCCAGTTGGCGCAGCAGCGCCACCCGCGCCTGCCACTGGCGCAGCTCCGGCGTCCAGGGCAGCAGCTCCAGCCCCTTGCGCCGCACCAGTCCGAGCAGGGCCCGGCTGCGGGCGGCAGTGTCCAGATTCTTCAAGGGTTCGCGACTCAGCACCAGCTGGCCGATCCGCCGCTGGCGTTCGGCGCGCAACACCCCTTCGCGCTCGTCCCAGTCCAGTTCGTCGTGGCCTGCCACCTGCTCGGCCAGCGGCCCCTCGAACAGCGCCGGATCCAGTTCGGCAGCCAGGTAGATACGCTCTTCGCGCTGGCCCTGGCGACTGCCCAGATCGGCCACCACCAGCCAGGGCGATTTCATCAGTCCATCCGGTTCGCCAAAGCTGGCGGCCCGGCCATTGGCCAGGCGATAGTCCTGGCCGCCGGCCTTGCGCTGCTGGGCGATGCGATCCGGATAGGCGCAGGCCAGCAGCGCACCGGTCCAGCGCGGGTGCTCGGGATCGGCCACCGGCCGCCCGGCCGGGCCACGCAACAGGCCGCGATACTGGCGGACCAGCTGCCGAATCCGCGCCACGCCGCCGCGCGGACCTCGGCCTTCACCGGCCAGGAGCAGCAGGCGGGTGTGCAGATCGGCGCCCTGCCCCGGGGCCAGGTCGCGCTCGCCCAAGAGCGCGGCGACCTCGCAGGCACGCTCGGCCAGGCCCCAGGCCTGCCCCCGCAACAACAGGTGCGCCAGCCGCGGATGAGCCGGCAGGCCGCTCATGGCCTGGCCGTGAGGGGTGAGCACGCCCTGGTCGTCCAGGGCGCCCAGGCGCACCAGCAGATCGCGGGCCTGGGCCAGGGCGGCGGCGGGTGGCGGATCGAGCCAGGCCAGCTCCTCGGCGTTCATGCCCCAGCGCGCCAGTTGCAGCGCCAGTCCGGCCAGATCGGCCTGGAGGATCTCGGCACTGTCATAGGCCGGCAACTGCTGATGCCCTTCCTCCGACCAGAGTCGATAGCAGACGCCCGGCTCCAGGCGGCCGGCGCGGCCCTGGCGCTGGGTCGCCGAGGCGCGGGAAATGCGCCGGGTGGTCAGGCGGGTCATGCCACTGCCGGGATCGAAGGCCGGCACTCGCGCCAGGCCCGCGTCCACCACCACCCGCACCCCTTCGATGGTCAGACTGGTCTCGGCGATGTTGGTGGCCAGCACCACCTTGCGGCTACCTGGCGGCGCCGGCTCGATGGCCGCACGCTGGGCGGCCAGTTCCAGCTCGCCATGCAGCGGACAGAGCAATACCCCGGCGGGCAGCTGCTCCGCCAGGCGCTCGGCGGTGCGGCGGATCTCCGCCTGGCCGGGCAGGAACACCAGCAGGCTGCCGGCTTCCTCGTCCAGCGCCTGGAGCACCGTGGCGGCCACCCGCGCTTCCAGGCGCTCGTCCTGGCCGAGCGGCCGGCTCCAGCGGGTCGTCACCGGAAACATCCGTCCTTCGCTGCGCACCGCCGGCGCGCCGCCGAGCAGCGCGGCGAGGCGTTCGCCTTCCAGGGTGGCCGACATCACCAGCAGCTTGAGCGGGGTATCGCGCAGCAGTTCGCGACCGCTCAGGGTCAGCGCCAGGGCCAGGTCGGCGTCCAGGCTGCGTTCGTGGAATTCGTCGAAGATCACCAGGCCGACGCCGTCCAGCGCCGGATCGTCCTGCAGGCGGCGGGTTAGGATGCCCTCGGTGACCACCTCGATACGGGTGCGCGGCCCGACCCGGCTCTCCAGGCGGATGCGATAGCCCACGGTCTCGCCGACGCCTTCGCCCAGCTCCGCGGCCAGGCGCTCGGCGGCAGCGCGCGCCGCCAGCCGGCGCGGCTCCAGCAGCAGGATGCGCTGGCCGGCCAGCCAGGGCTCCTGCAACAGCGCCAGGGGCACCCGGGTGGTCTTGCCGGCCCCGGGTGGCGCTTCCAGCACGCAGTCGTCGCGGTGGGCAAGGGCCTGGCGCAGCTCGGGCAGGACAACATCGATGGGCAAGGGCGTCATTGGGCACGGCCGGTGGTCTCAACGGGGCGGGCAGTATAAAGCGTCTCGCCCGCCGTGATTCCGGCCGCTATAGTGGCGGCCTCATCCAACCGGAGGTTGTCTATGTCGATGCGTACCCGCGCGGTGTGTGGCGTCCTCGCCGCCGCCCTGTTCACCCAGCTGACCGCTTGCGGCTCGCTGTTCTATCCCGAGCGTCGCGGCCAGATCACCGGCAGTGGCCGGATCGATCCGGGCATCGTCGCCCTCGATGCCATCGGCCTGCTGTTCTACATCATTCCCGGCCTGATCGCCTTCGGCGTGGACTTCGCCACCGGCGCCATCTACCTGCCCGACAACAAGCGCGCCGAGGTCGATCCCGGCGAACTGAACAAGGCGTTCAATCCGGACGGCAGCGTCGATCGCGCGCGCCTCAAGGCCATCATCCAGCAGGCCACCGGCCACAGCCTGCCGCTGGACGATCCGCGCCTGCTGCAGCGCAGCGGCAGCAACGAGCAGCTCGCCAGCCTGGGGCTCGCCCCGCGCGCCTGATGAGCGACCCGCACCGCACCGAGCGGCTGCTGCGTCGCGCCACCGCCGCCTCGGTGGCGGTGGCGACGACGCTGATCCTGGCCAAGGCCGTGGCCTGGTGGTTCAGCGGCTCGGTCAGTCTGCTCGCCGGTCTGACCGATTCGCTGCTCGACGGCTTGGCCTCGGTGTTCAACATGCTGGCGGTGCACTACGCCCTCAAGCCGGCGGACGACGACCACCGCTATGGCCATGGCAAGGCCGAATCCCTCGCCGGCATCGCCCAGGCGGTGTTCATCGGCGTCAGCGCCGTGCTCATCGCCTGGCAGGCGATCGGACGCCTGCAGCAACCCGAGCCCCTGGGCGCCCATGCCCTGGGTATCGCCGTCACCCTGTTTTCCCTGGCCCTGACCGCCGTGCTGGTGGCCTACCAGCAGCACGTCATCCGCCTCACCGACTCCACGGTGGTCCGCGCCGACGCCCTGCACTACCGCTCCGATCTGCTGCTCAACGTCGGCATCCTGGTCGCCCTGGCGCTGACCGGCTTCGGCTGGTACTGGCTGGATCCGCTGTTCGGTCTGGCCATCGCCCTCTACATCCTCTGGAGCGCCTACGGCATCGCCCGCGACTCCTTTGGCGTGCTGATGGATCAGGAACTGCCCGCCGACATCAGCGAGCACATGCTGCAGCTGGCCTGCCAGGTGCCGGGCGTGGAAGGTGCACACGACCTGCGCACCCGCCTCTCCGGCAATCACTGGTTCGTGCAACTGCACCTGGAGCTGCCGGGCGAGATGAGCCTGTCCCGCGCCCATGTGCTGTGCGACGAGGTGGAAGCCGCCATCCGCGCCGAATATCCCCAGGCGGAGGTCCTGGTCCACGCCGATCCGCTGGACGCACCCGACGTTCCGCACCGACATCCGCTGCCGCCCGCCACCTGAGCGGAACCCGGCGCCGCTGCGCTCTCTCGAATCTGCTGAGCCTGATTCAAGAGAGCGCCCAGACGGCGCCGGAGTCCACCATGAAAGCCATGTATCCGGTCGCGCGCCTCGCCGACCTGCGCGAAGACCGTGGCACCGCGGTCAAGATCGAAGACACCGAGATCCTGCTGCTGCGCGTCGGCGACGAGGCCCGCGCCTTCCAGGCCAAATGCCCCCACGCCGGCGCACCCCTGGCCGACGGCGCGGTCTGCCAGGGGCGCCTGGTCTGTCCGTGGCACAAGGCGAGCTTTGCCGTCGAGGATGGCAGCCTGTGCGAACCGCCGGCGCTGGACGCCCTGCAGCGCTATCCGGTGGAGGTGCGCGATGGCGAGGTGCTGGTCGGCCGCGAACCCCTGCCCGCACAGGCGGCGGAATCCCAGCCCGACGACCGCCTGTTCGTCATCGTCGGCGCCGGCGCCGCAGGTACCGCCGCGGCCGCCGCCCTGCGCGAATTCGGCTATGGCGGACGCCTGCTGCTGATCGGTCGCGAACCGGGCGAGCCCTACGACCGGACGGCCCTGTCCAAATTCGTCCTCCAGGGCGACAAGGCCCCCGACGAAGCCCCGCCGCTGCGCGAGCCCGAGTTCTTCCGCCAGCAGCGCATCGAACGGTTGCATGCCGAGGTGACCCGCCTGGATCCCCAGACCCGTCAGCTGGAACTCGCCAACGGCCAGACCCTTAGCTACGACGGCTGCGTGCTCGCCACAGGGGGCGAACCCAGGCCGCTAGACGTTCCCGGCGCCCAGCTCGAGGGCATCCACCTGCTGCGGACCCGCGCCGACGCGGCCGCGATCCTCGCCGAGCTGCCCGCCGAGGGCCGCGCGGTGATCGTCGGTGCCAGCTTCATCGGCCTGGAAGCCGCGTCCGCCCTGCGCAAGCAAGGCCTGGCAGTGGACGTGGTCTCCCCCGCCTCCCTGCCCTTCGTCAAGCAGATGGGCGAGACCCTCGGCCAGCACTTCAAGACCCTGCACGAGGCCAATGGCGTGACCTTCCACGCCCCCAGCGAGGTAGTGGGCTTCACCGGCGACGCTCACGTCCGCCAGGTCAGCCTCAAGGACGGCAGCCAATTGCCCGCCGACCTGGTGCTGGTGGGTACCGGCATCACGCCGGCCACCACTTTCCTCACCGATCTGCCCCTGGCGGATGACGGCAGCGTTCCGGTGGACGCCGAGCTCCGGGCCGCCGAGGACCTCTACGCTGTCGGCGATCTGACCACCTTTCCCTTCGCCGGTCAGCCGACCCGCATCGAGCACTGGCGCCTGGCCCAGCAACACGGCCGTCTGGCGGCACGCAATCTGCTGGGCCACGCCGAACGCTACACGGACGTGCCCTTCTTCTGGACCCTGCATCACGGCAAGCGTTACGAATACCTGGGCCATCCCCGCCACTGGGACGGCATGCATCTGGACGGCAGCCTCGGCGAACAGACCTTTGTCGCCCTGCTGCTGGCCGAGGATCGGGTGGTGGGTGTGGTGGCCTGCCAACGGGAACGCGCCACCGCCATCCTGGCCCAGCGTATGCGCCAGCCGCTGGGACGCGCCGAGGCCCTGGACATCGTCCAGGCCAATTGAGGAGTCGCCATGGCCAATCCCTATCGCGTCGGCCTGATCGCCGATACCCATGGTCTGCTCCGGCCCGAGGCGCTGGAGGCCCTCGCCGGCAGCGACTTCATCCTGCACGCCGGTGACATCGGCAAACCCGAGATCCTCGATGCCCTGCGCGAGCTGGCACCGCTGGCTGTGGTCCGGGGCAACAATGACGACGTGCCCTGGGCCGACGACATCCCCGAGCGCGTCACCCTGACCCTGGACGGCATCGACATCCATATGCTGCACATCCTGCCCGAGCTCGACCTGGCCGCCGCCGGTGCCCAGGTAAGGGTGGTGGTCAGCGGGCACTCGCACAAGCCGCTGATCGAAGAGCGCGATGGCGTACTCTACATAAACCCCGGCAGCGCTGGCCCACGGCGCTTTCGGCTGCCGATCAGCGTCGGCCGCCTGACCCTGGACGCCGGCCAGATCCAGGCCGAGATCCTGGAACTCACCCCCTGAAGGAATCCCGATGAGCATCGATTACCACTTCTACGAACCCAGCCAGGGCCACGGCCTGCCCCACGATCCCTTCAACGCCATCATCGCGCCGCGTCCCATCGGCTGGATCTCCTCCCAGAGCGAAACCGGCGTCCTGAACCTCGCGCCCTACAGCTTCTTCAATGCCTTCAACTACAAGCCGCCGCTGATCGGCTTTTCCAGCCAAGGCTACAAGGACAGCGTGGCCAACATCGAGCGTACCGGCGAATTCGTCTGGAACCTGGCCACCCGCGAACTGGCCGAGGAAATGAACACCAGCAGCGCCATGGTTGGCCCCGAGGTGGACGAATTCGCCCTGGCTGGTCTGGAGCCTGCCGCTTCGACGGTGGTCAAGGTGCCGCGTGTCGCCCGTGCCCAGGTGGCCTTCGAGTGCCGGCTGAGCCAGATCGTCCGCCTCAAGACCGCCGCCGGGGACGAACTGGACCAGTGGCTGGTGCTGGGCGAGGTGGTGGCCGCCCACATCGACAAGCGCCTGCTCAAGGACGGCATCTACCAGACCGCGGCCGCTCGCCCCATCGTCCGCGGCGGTGGCCCGGCCGACTATTTCGAGATCACCGAGGCCGCGCTGTTCCGCATGCGCCGCCCGGACTGAGCGGTCGGCCCTGCAATGCAAAACGGCGCCCTCGGGCGCCGTTGTCGTTGTCGCGACCCCTAGCCCGCTGCACTGACGCGGAAATTCAGGCGCGGGAAATGCACCTGGATCGCCCCCAGATGCTCGTCGTGACGGCGGATCACCAGAGCCTCGCTATCGGCATGCACCAGTTCACCCACCACCGGATCCACCCCATAGTCGGTTGCCGCCACACTCACCCGGTCACCCCAGGCGAAGCCTTCCACGGCGAGGGCCTGGTCGCGCGGCAAGGCCAGGGGCTCCGCCGCCCTGGCGATCTCCAGCGCCTCGGCGGCGCCGAGTTCCTCATGGGTACCATGACCGAACCCCAGCACCCGGGCGAACCAGGCGGCGATCTCGGGGCGCTCGTCGATGAGGGGCGCCAGTTGCGGCGTGCTCTTGAGAAACCAGAAGTTGTGCGCCAGGGCGATGTCGGCCACCGAGGGCGCGCCGAACAGGAATTCGCCGGCGCTGCGCTGGAGCTGGGTCTCCAGGCGGGTCAGCAGGGTCGGCAACTGTTGCCGGGCCTGCTCGGGACTCAGCCGGCTCAGGCTGCCACCGCTGAACAGCGCCTTGCGGTCGTCCAGGAACGCCTGGGCCTGCTCCGGCGGCAGGCTGGCCAGGCGCGGACCCATGATCTCCGGCTGGAACATCAGCGCCACGGCATGCTGGAACAGCACCGAGTCCGCCCAGGCGGCAAAGGTGGCCACCACCGCTTCCTGGCCTTCCGGAAACAGCGCCGGCACGGCCTTTTCCGCCTCCAGGCGACGGGCGATCAGTGCCGTGTCGCAATAGACATCTGCCCCCACCTGCAATACCGGCGTCTTGCGATAGCCACCCGTGAGCGCCACCAGCTCGGGCTTGGGCAGCATCCGCGGAATGATCACCGAACGCCAGGCCAGCCCCTTGAAGCCCAGCAGCAGGCGCGCCTTCTCGGCGAAGGGCGATTGCCAGTAGTGATGCAGAATCAGCTCGGACATGACAGCTCTCCTGAGGGGGCCGCGGACGCCAGGCCGGCGCGGGCCAGCACCAGGGATTCCTTGGCTTTTTTGGGCAGCTTCTTGATCTGGATTTCGCGACGCAGGGCGGTCGACTTGTCGCCACAAGCTTCCACATAGACCAGCGCCTGGGCCGGGCTGGAGGCGAAGAAGCGGGCACCGCGGCCACTGCGGTGCTGGGCGAAACGGCGCTCGGGATCATCGCTGATGCCGCAATAGAGCGCCTGATTCTCGGCACGCACCAGGTAGACATACCAGGTGCGCGCGGGTGGCAGGGGGATGTCGCTCACCGTCAGGCGAACCACTCCCGGGCGGTACGCCAGACGCACACGCCGACGAAGTAGATGCCGCTGGCGAACCAGAGGACCATCAGCCACAGCGGCTTGTCGGGATGCACGAATACCATCATGGCGCTGCTGAGCAGCCAGATGGAGGTCACGGTGATGTTCACCGCCATCAGCTGGCGCACGCGGAAGGGATGCAGGAACTTGACCCGGGTCAGGGTCAGGGCGGCCAGCACCAGCACCACCGCCATGCTGAACCAGGGCGCCAGGTCCAGTACGTAGAAATACAGCGCCACCACGTTCCAGGCCGCGGGAAAGCCGACGAAATAGTTGTCGGCGCTCTTCATGTTCACATTGCAGAAACAGAACAGCGACGACAATAGGATGATGCCCACCGCCACCAGTTCGAAATGCGGCGGCAAGGGCACGAAGCGATAGATGAAGATGGCCGGAATGAACACATAGGTCAGGTAGTCGACCACCAGGTCCAGCGCCGAGCCGTCGAAATGGGGCAGTACCCGCTTGACTTCGAACTTGCGCGCCAGGGTGCCGTCCAGACCGTCGACGAGCAGAGCGATGCCCAGCCACATCAGGCAACCCTTGGGTTGACCGTCGACCAGAGCGAGCAGCGCCAGAAGCGCGAGGATCACACCACTGGAGGTCACCGCATGGGCGCCCCAGGCCTTGGCTTTTGTCAGCATGAGCGGATGGGAAATGGAGTTCACGGGCGTCTCTCTATGATGACGGCTTCGACTGCCCAGCGCACCGCCCGTTCTGGCGATACGCTACGAAATCGACAATGAAGCCGGTGAACGGCAAGGCGGACCTTGACCGCCGACCCCGGAAACCGGGCGCCAAACGTCGAGGATACCGCGCCTTGCGGCCCTTTGCCCGCCTTCCCGCCGAACGCCCGTGACTGGGTTCGCAGGACGACCGGGGCGGACAGGTCTCCGCCCCGGCCGCGCTTAGTGCAGGATCTGCCCGAGGAACAGGCGGGTACGCTCGTTCTGCGGGTTGTCGAAGAACTGGTCCGGGGCGGCCTGTTCGACGATTTCGCCCTTGTCCATGAAGATCACCCGGTTGGCCACGGTGCGGGCGAAGCCCATCTCGTGGGTCACGCAGAGCATGGTCATGCCGTCCTGGGCCAGACCGATCATGGTGTCCAGCACCTCCTTCACCATCTCAGGGTCGAGCGCCGAGGTCGGCTCATCGAACAGCATGATGCGCGGCTGCATGCACAGCGCCCGGGCGATGGCCACGCGCTGCTGCTGGCCGCCGGACAGCTGGCCCGGAAACTTGTTGGCCTGCTCGGGAATGCGCACCCGCTGCAGGTAGTGCATGGCGATTTCTTCGGCCTGCTTCTTCGGCATCTTGCGCACCCACATGGGGGCCAGGGTGCAGTTCTGCAGCACGGTCAGGTGCGGGAAGAGGTTGAAGTGCTGGAACACCATGCCCACTTCGCTGCGAATGGTCTCGATCTGCTTGAGATCGTTGGTCAGCTCGGTGCCATCGACGATGATCTGGCCCTTCTGGTGTTCTTCCAGCCGGTTGATGCAACGGATGGTGGTGGACTTGCCCGAGCCGGACGGCCCGCACAGCACGATGCGCTCGCCCTGGGTCACGGTCAGGTTGATGTCCTTGAGCACGTGGAACTGGCCGTACCACTTGTTCACGTCCTTGAGCTGGATCATGACCTTGCTGCTGTCGACCTGCTGCTTGTTGCTTACGTTCATCTGATGACTCCTAACGCTTGTGGCCGGTGTTCAGCTTGCGCTCCAGGCGAGCGGAATAGCTGGACATGGCGAAACAGAAAACCCAGTAGATCAGCGCGGCGAACACATAGCCCTCGGTGGACATGCCCAGCCAGGCCGGATCCGAGGTGGCGCGCTTGATGCTGTTGAGCAGGTCGAACAGGCCGATGATGATCACCAGGCTCGAATCCTTGAACAGCGCGATGAAGGTGTTGACGATGCCCGGGATCACCAGCTTGAGCGCCTGCGGCAGGATCACCAGGCCCATGGTTCGCCAGTAGCCCAGGCCCATGGCGGCAGCGGCCTCGTACTGGCCCTTGGGAATGGCCTGCATGCCACCGCGGACCACTTCGGCGATGTAGGCCGCCTCGAAGATGATCACCATGACGATGGCGCGCAGCAGCTTGTCGAGGTTCATGCCCTCGGGCAGGAACAGCGGCAGCATCACCGACGACAGGAAGAGCACCGTGATTAGCGGGATGCCCCGCCAGAACTCGATCATGGTCACCGAGATGACCTTGATCGCCGGCAGCTTCGAGCGGCGGCCGAGGGCCAGCAGGATGCCCAGCGGCAGCGCGCCGACGATGCCCACCGCCGCGATGACGATGGTCAGCATCAGGCCGCCCCACTCGCTGGTGGGGACCACTCGCAGGCCCAGACCACCGTACAGCAGCCAGAAGGCCACCAGCGGGTAGATCACCAGCAGGGACAGGCCGTAGCGAGCCTTGTGCTTGAAGCTGTCGAGGAACAGCGGAATAGCGCCGACCACGGCCAGCACCACGGTCAGGTCGAACCGCCAGCGCTGGTCTTCCGGGTAGAAGCCGTACATGAACTGGCCGATGCGTTCCTTGATGAACACCCAGCAGGCACCGCCCGGCGCGCAATCGGACCGGGTCGTGCCACTCCAGGTGGCATTGAGGAAGGCCCAGTTCACCACCGGCGGCACGATCAGCCAGACCAGGTAGAGGCCGAGCAGGGTCAGCAGGGTATTGCCGACGCTGGAAAACAGGTTGCCACGAATCCAGGCCAGGGCACCGACGCTGGAGGGTGGCGGCGGCAGGTCCGGTTTGAAGGTATGGGTCTGGTTACTCATACGCGCTCCTTAACGCTCGATCAGCGCGATGCGCTTGTTGTACCAGTTCATCAGGATGCTGATGCTGATGCTGATGGCCAGGTACACGCTCATGGTGATGGCCATGGTCTCGATGGCCTGGCCGGTCTGGTTCAGCGTGGTGCCGGCGAACAGCGCCACCATCTCCGGATAGCCCACCGCGGCGCCCAGGGAGGAGTTCTTCATCAGGTTCAGGTACTGGTTGGTCAGCGGGGGAATGATCACCCGCAGCGCCTGGGGAATGATCACCAGCCGCAGGGTCAACCCGGGACGCAGGCCCAGGGAGCTGGCTGCCTCGGTTTGACCATGGCTGACCGCCTGGATACCGCCCCGTACCGTCTCGCCGATGAAGGCCGCGGTATAGACCGATAGGGCCAGCGCCAGGGAGACCAGTTCCGGAATGATCACCCAGCCACCGCGCAGGTTGAAGCCTTGCAGCTCCGGCAGCTCCCAGTGGAACGGCTTGCCGAACACCAGGGTCGCCAGCAGCGGAATGCCGATCAGCAGCGCCAGGATCGTCCACAGCACCGGGAAACGTTCACCGGTGGCGTGCCGACGCTTGCGGGCCCAACGGAACACCACGACGCTCGCCACGACGGCGATCAGAAAGGCGATCAGGCCCGGAATGAAGCCCGCATCGGCGCTCGGGGCCGGCATGTACAGGCCGCGGTTGTTGACGAAGAAGGCGTCACCCAGGCTCAGACTCTGGCGCGGGCCAGGCAGCGGCGCGAGGACGGCGAAGTAGACGAAGAAGATCAGCAGCAACGGCGGAATGTTGCGGAAGATCTCGATATAGACCGTGGCGACCTTGCGCAGCAGCCAGTTGTTGGACAACCGCGCCACGCCCACGGTGAAGCCGATGATTGTCGCCAGCACGATGCCGATCACCGAGACCAGCAGGGTGTTGAGCAGACCGACCAGGAATACCCGGCCGTAGGTGTCACCCTCGGTATAGGGAACGAGGTGCTGGGGAATGCCGAAGCCGGCGGAGTTGTTGAGGAAGCCGAAGCCCGAGGTGATCCCCCGGTGAGACAGGTTGGTCTGGGTGTTGTTGAACAGGAACCAGCCGAAGGCCACGACGGCGACTACGGCGACGACCTGGAACAGCCACGAACGCACCTGAGGGTCGGTCAGTAGCGACCCACGGACTGGTGGCGAGGTTTTGCTAACGTTTTGCATCTACTGGAAGCCTCATTAAATCCTCGCCCCGCAGCGCGAACAGCGCTGCAGGGCGAGAATCTGCACATCCGGAAGGTGTCGGCGACTAGGGCGCCGAGATCAACGGACCGGCGGGGAGTACTGCAGGCCGCCTGCGTTCCACAGGGCGTTGAGACCACGCTTGATCTTCAGATCGGAACCCATGCCGACGTTACGTTCGAAGACTTCGCCGTAGTTGCCGACCTGCTTGACGATGTTCAGCGCCCAGTCCTTCGGCAGCTTCAGGTCCTTGCCGAATTCGCCATCGGTACCCAACAGGCGACGCACGTCAGGATTCTTGGAATCCTTAGCCTGGGCTTCCACGTTGGCGGAGGTCAGGCCCATTTCCTCGGCGCTGACCATGGCGAACTGAGCCCACTTGACGATGGTGAACCAGTCTTCGTCGCCACGACGGACGGCGGGAGCCAGGGGCTCCTTGGAGATGACCTCGGGCAATACGACGTAGTCGTCGGGCTTGGCCAGCTTGATGCGCTGGGCGTACAGCTGCGACTGGTCGGAGGTCAGCACGTCGCAACGACCGGCTTCCATGGATTTGGCGCTTTCGTCGGAGGTGCTGTAGGTGATGGGGGTGAACTTCATGCCGCTCGAGCGGAAGTAGTCAGCCAGGTTCAGCTCGGTGGTGGTACCGGCCTGGATGCACACGGTGGCACCGTCCAGTTCCTTGGCGCTCTTCACACCCAGCTTCTTGTTCACCAGGAAGCCCTGGCCATCGTAGTAGGTCACGGCGGTAAACATCAGGCCCATGCCGCCATCGCGGGAGCTGGTCCAGGTAGTGTTGCGCGACAGGACGTCGATCTCGCCGGACTGCAGCGCGGTGAAGCGCTCCTTGGCGGTGAGGGGGGTGAAACGCACCTTGGAGGCATCGCCGAACACGGCGGCGGCGACGGCGCGGCAGACGTCCACGTCGATACCCTTGTATTCACCCTTGGAGTCGGTGAAGGAGAAACCCGGCAGGCCATCGCTGACGCCGCATTGCACGAAACCCTTGTTCTTCACTGCATCCAGAGTAGCGCCCGCATGAGCCATGCCGGACAGGCCCAGAGCAGCGGCGGTGGTCAGAATTGCCAGGGTAGACTTCACCATCTTCATCGATAAGCTCCACTTTGTTTATGAATTACGTTTCCAGTCGCACGGCAGCACGATGTCTCTCGCCTGATTGCCGTGTAACTCGCCCACCCGATCCCTGGGCGTCCTCTATCAAGGGATGGAGGAGACGCGCTGGAAGGCGTGACGAAGCAGTGAGTCAGTGTTACCTGTTAGTGCACTACCTGGCCGCAGCCTAGATGAGGCAATTTGCGGACCAGTGAATGCGACAGCTGCTCACTTCGCTCAAACCCGGCAATCGCGTGACTTCGAGCAAAAAGCCGAACAACAGAATTACGAAAATGCGACACGCATTTTGTGCACCATCTGTTACCACACCCATTTTTAGTGGCACCAAACTGGAGCAAAGCCTTGGAAAATTCGCCTCTTGTGCTGGAATCGCCCAGCGGAACCGCCGATAGCTGCGTCATTTGGTTGCATGGCCTGGGTGCAACCCAGCATGACTTCGAACCCGTTGCCGAATTGTTGCAGCGCAGCCTGACGTCGACCCGATTCGTCCTGCCCCAGGCGCCCACCCAGGCGGTCACCATCAATGGCGGCTGGGCCATGCCGTCCTGGTACGACATCCTGGCCATGAATCCGGCCCGGGCCATCGACCGCGCCCAGCTGGACGCCTCGGCCGCCACGGTACGGGCACTGATCGAGACCCAGCAGGCCCAGGGCATTGCGGCCGAACGCATCGTGCTGGCCGGCTTTTCCCAGGGCGGCGCCGTGGTCCTGCACACCGCCTACAACACCGCCTGCCCGACACTGGGCGGCGTCATGGCGCTGTCGACCTATGCGCCCAGCTTCGAGGACGCCCAGGTCAATCGGGGCGGGGCCACCCCGGTGCTGTGCCTGCACGGCGAGCAGGACGACGTGGTACCCCTGGCCCTGGGGCGGGCCGCCTACGAGGCGCTGGTGGCCGCGGGCGTGGAAGCGCTCTGGCACAGCTACCCCATGCGCCACGAGGTCATCCCCGCGGAGATCCAGGACATCCAGGGCTGGCTGCTGGCACGTCTCGGCGGAAAATAAGGGGCGAATTGCCGGACCGCTTCGTTTTTGGAAACCGGTCGACAATTTGCAGAATCTGGACGCGAAGGGAGGCCTGGAAAGGGCAAAGCGAACGAACTTTGAGGTACCCATCCGGTCCAGTGTGGGTGCCTGAAGGTCGTGATGTGCATGGAGCAGCTATGGCCCGAGTTTTCCTTTCAGTCCCCGGGGTGATCCTTTGATGGCTGCCCCCTTGTCGGTCTGGTTGGCCGAAGTCCCGGTCGATTCCCTGAAGGACCTGCGCCTGTTCAAGGGCGTGGAGACCCATCTGCTGGAAGCCCTGATCGCCCGCTCGGCCACGCGCAGCCTGGTCGCTGGCGAGTGCCTGCTCTCGCCCGCCATGCTGAACCAGTACATGTATCTGATCCTGGAAGGTCGCCTGCGGGTCCACCTGGGCTCGCCGGACAATCCGCCCATCTATCTGCTGGGTCCGGGCGAATGCTCGGGCGAGATCAGCTTCATGGACAGCGAGCGACCCAGCGCCCACGTCATCGCCGAGGCCGACACCCAGGTGCTCTGCCTGCACCGCGATCTGGTGCTGGAACTGATCGAGCGCTCCTCCAAGGCCATGCACAACCTGCTCGGCATCCTCTGCGAGCGGATGCGCCGTGGCAACCAGCTCATCGTCGATACCGAACGCAATGCCAATGTCGACACCCTGACCGGCCTCTTCAATCGTCGGCGGCTCGAACAGCTGTTCGAGCGCGAGAGCACCCGTTGCGCCTTCAATCGGCAGCCCTTGAGCCTGCTGATGCTGGATGTGGATCACTTCAAGCGCTACAACGACACCCATGGGCACCTGGCGGGCGACTACGCCCTGTGCCTGGTGGCCAACACCCTGCGCGACCAGCTGAGACCCAAGGACAGCATGGCGCGCTATGGCGGCGAGGAGTTCGTCATCCTGCTGCCGGAGATCGACCGCGACGAAGCCATCGCCATCGCCGAGCGCCTGCGCCAGAGTCTGGCGGAGATCAAGGACTTCTATTCGCCCTGCGGCAAGCTGCCGGGGGTGACCGTGTCCATCGGCCTGGCCCAGATGCGCAAGGCCGACTCCCTGGACGAACTGGTAGGGCGTGCGGACAAGTCGCTCTACCAGGCCAAGGATGCCGGGCGCAATCGGATCAGCGGCTGAGCGGATTGCGCTTGCGTTCGGCAGGTAGTTGTTGCCGGGCACGTAGGTTGCTTTACACTGCGGTCTCATTCCGCTTTCGATGATCGAGACCCTCCGTGCTCAAGGCACTCAAAAAATTTCTGGGCAA
>NZ_QBIZ02000014.1:0-139824 GCF_003057735.2 Pseudomonas sp. RIT411 | reverse complement strand
CGCCTCCGGCCCACCCTCCCCCGGCGTGGCACCGCCCGGGGACCGCCCCCCCCCCTGCCCGCCCCCCCGAAACCGCCGGTGGCCGCGCCCTTCTGGGAGGAGCTGCTGCCATGAGTCTGCGCACCCTGCATGGTCTGCAGCGTCCGCTGGGCAGCACCGGTCTGGAGATCTCCCCGCTGGGTCTGGGCACGGTCAAGTTCGGGCGTGACCAGGGCGTGAAGTATCCCAATGGCTTCACCATCCCCGACGACCGCAGCGCCGCGGACCTGCTGAGTCTAGCCCGCGAACTGGGGATCAATCTGCTGGACACCGCCCCGGCCTATGGCCGCAGCGAGGAACGCCTGGGTCCGCTCTTGCGTGGCCAGCGCCAGCACTGGGTGATCGCCAGCAAGGTCGGGGAGGAATTCGAAGATGGCCTGTCCAGCTTCGACTTCAGTCCGGCCCATACCCGCCGCTCGGTGGAACGCAGCCTGCAACGCCTGGAAACTGACTGGCTGGACCTGGTGCTGGTGCACTCCGATGGCAACGACCTGGCCATCCTCCAGGACAGCGGCTGCTACGAGACCCTGGCCGAGCTCAAGCGCGAGGGGCTGATCCGCGCCTTCGGCTTTTCCGGCAAGACCGTCGCCGGCGGCCTGAAAGCCCTGGAAGCCGGCGATTGCGCCATGGTCACCTTCAACCTCAACGAAGACGCCGAGATCCCGGTGATCCAGGCCGCCGCCGCCCAGGGCAAGGGCATCCTGATCAAGAAGGCCCTGGCCAGCGGTCACGCCGTGCTCGGCGCCGGCCAGGATCCGGTGCGGGCCAGCTTCGCCCGGGTGTTCGGCGAGCCGGGTGTGAGCAGTGCGATAGTCGGCACTATCGATCCCCTGCACCTGTCACATAATGTCCGTACCCTGGCCGAAGTGATCACCGCTCGGCCCTGATCCAGAGCGTTTCGCTGAACCCTTGCCTTCGTCCGCTGGACGCCCTGCCCGGCTTGCCCGGGACGGCGCGTCCGCGGCATACAACAAACAGGAGTCGGCCATGCCCCAGCTCATCGCCCGCCACAATCCCAAGGCGTTCAAGACCCTGCCCCTTTCGGTCGAGGCCAACCATGACGGCCTCACCTACCAGGCCCTCGGCCAACCCCTGAATTTCAGCGAGATGCTGGAGCGGCGCAAGCCCATCGAGATCGACGATGCCCAGCACTTCAGCGCCAGGCTCGCCAATCTGGGGGTCTCGGTACGCCTGACGCTGAACTGGCAGGGCCAGGATCACTGGCTGCTGGTGCGCCAGCGCCGGCCCGATCGGGGCGACGTGGTGCTCAAGCTGATCTCCGGTTACATCCCGACCCACGAACTGGCGCTGCCGCTGCTCACCGCCGTCCAGGAGGTGGCCGAGGAGTGCCTGATCGAGACGCCGCGCGGCTGGCTGGCGGGACGCTTCGCCGACACCTGGCTGCCGACGCCCTATGCCCCGGCCCTGCCCTATCGCGAGGACGTGGCCTTTCGCCTGACCCCACGTTCGGGCGCGGCGCGGCCAGTGCGCTGCGGCAGTCTGGCGCTGCTGGAGCGCCCTCGCGCCTATGTGCATACCCCTACCGCCTCGCTGCAACTGGTCTATGACCTGCTGCTGGAGCTGCCCAAGGAGTGCAAGGCGCCGAGTCTGTTCCACGTCGACGAGAAGATCGAGAACGGCCAATTGCTGGCGCGCCTGGCCCGGCAACGCCCGGATCTCTATCTGGTCGCCCTGGACGACGGCAAACCCACCGGCGAGCTCTATACCCTGTCCGCCGGCCAGCGCCTGCCGGTATCGACCCGCGGCCTCTGGCTGTCGGAAAGCTTCGCCCGCCAGGACGGCTGGCTGGTCCACGACAGCCGGGTGCGTTGGCGTGACTGGCTGGAGCGCATGGCGCCCCAGAGCGCCCTGCAGCGGGCCTAGGGTCGGCGGGAGATCAGTCGCCACCGGCGCGGCGTTCACCGACGCCGCCGCCGGCCGCGGCCTGGACCCGGCCCGCTAGCCGGGAAAAGGGCAGCGTCTGAATCCACACCGTGCCTTGGCCGCTCAGGGTTGCCAGCACCAGGCCTTCACCGCCGAACAGCATGCTGCGCAGGCCACCCGCCAGCTTGATGTTGTAGTCGATGCCGCTGGTGAAACCCACCAGACAACCGGTGTCCAGGCGCAGGGTCTCGCCCTTGAGTTCCTTGCGGATCACCGTGCCGCCGGCATGCACGAAGGCCATGCCATCGCCCTCCAGCCGCTGCAGGATGAAGCCTTCGCCGCCGAAGAAACCGGCGCCCAGACGGCGGGTGAAAGCCACGCCGATGCGGGTGCCCTTGGCCGCGCAGAGAAAGGAATCGCGCTGGCAGAACAGGGTGCCCCCCAGGGCGGCAAGGTCCAGGGGTACCACCTGCCCCGGATAGGGCGCGGCAAAGGCGACGTGGCGTTTCTCTCGCCCTTCATTGGTGAAATGGGTCATGAACAGCGATTCGCCGCCGAGCATCCGCTTGCCGGCGCCCCACAGCTTGCCGAGCAGGCCGGCGGAGCCGTCGCCCATGCGTGCGGTGAAATCGATGTCGGCCTCCATGTAGGTCATGGCGCCGGCCTCGGCGATCACCGTCTCGCCCGGATCGAGGCCGATCTCCACCGCCTGCAGGGATTCACCGAGAATGCGATGATCGAGGATATGGCTGGGCATGGCTGTGGGACTCCTGGTGTAGCGTGGAAAACGGCGCAGCCTTTTCCACTGTCCTGCATTTGGGCAAGGCGCGTGGAAAACGTTGCGCGGTTTTCCACCCTACAACATCGCGGCCATTACCGGCGCTACCTGGCTTCCCTCACCCCAACCCTCTCCCGGAGGGAGAGGGGGATATCCGGTGCGGATGGACATTCCGTAGGTTGGGTTGAGCGCAGCGAAGCCCAACCTATTGCAGCCCGTAGCGTGGAAAACGCTGCGCGGTTTTCCACCCTACAATATCGCGGCCATGGGCCGCTCCTACAGGGCTCATCCGCGGCTGCAGGAGCGGTCGCATCGGCGCACCGCCATGGCCGCGATGGAATCCCTGCCGTTACCAGCGCCACCTGGATTCCCTCACCCCAGCCCTCTCCCGGAGGGAGAGGGGGGATATCCGGTGCGGATGCAAGTCCCGTGGATTGGTTTGAGCACAGCGAAGCCCAACATATTGCAGCCCGTAGCGTGGAAAACGGCGCAGCCTTTTCCACTGCCCTGCGAATAGGCGACGCGCGTGGAAAACGCTGCGCGGTTTTCCACCCTACGAATCGGCTCCCACGTCTCGCATTTCACCGGCGAAGCGCGCCAGGCGCTGGCGCAGACGCTGGTTTTCGCGGCGTAGTTCTTCCACCTCATCCAGCAGGTGCAGGGCCAGGGCGGTGGCGGACCAGTCCAGTTCCAGCTCGCGCCTCAGGCGCACGGCGCGGCGGGCGCGGTGCAGGGCGCCGGTGTCGAAGTGCCACTCGGCCGGACGCTTGCCCCGCTGGGGCGCCAGGATGCCATGCTCGACGATCTCTACCACCACCGGCTCGCTCACCTCGCAGAGCACGCAGAATTCCTGCAGGACGATCAGACTGCTCATCAGACTTTCCTCCAGTCGCGGCGGGGATCGAAGGCCGCCCGCTCGGCCAGTTGGCGCCACAGCGCCTGGGTTTCTTCATCGCCCCTGGGCGGCATCACCACCTTGAGCAGGGCATGCAGATCGCCCTGCCCCGTCTTGCCGGCCAGGCCCTTGCCGCGCACCCGCAACCGCGCACCGTTCTGGCTGCCGGGCGGAATACTGAGCATGATCTGCCCATCCAGCGTCGGCACCTGTACCTTGGCGCCCAGGGCAGCTTCCCAGGGGGCGAGCGGGACGCTGACCACCAGATCCTGGCCGTCCACGTCGAACAGCGGATGGGGCACCAGGCGGATGACCAGGTAGAGATCCCCCGCCTCCGCACCGCCGACGCCCGGCTCGCCCTGGCCTTTCAGGCGGATACGTTCGCCGTCGGTGCTGCCGGCGGGAATCTTGACGTTGAGGGTCTTGGTGGTCTCGCCGACGCGGCGGCCCAGCTCGTCGCGCTGCGGCAGCGTAAAGCTCAGCGGCTTGGTGCTGCCCGCCTGGCTCTCTTCGAGAAACAGCGGCAGCTCCAGCTCGATGTCACGACCCCGGCGGGCGAAACCGCCCTGCTGCGAGCGCCCGGCAGCACCGAACAGGGATTCGAAGAAGTCGGAGTAGTCCGCGCCGAAGCCGGCATGGGGATCGCTGTAGTCATCGCCTGAACCCGGCTGCCAGTCCGGCGGCACTTGGAAGCGCTCGCCCTGCTGCTGATAGAGGCGTACCTGGTCGTACTCGGCGCGCTTGTGCGGATCGCGCAGGACGTCATAGGCCTCGGCCACCTCCTTGAAGCGGGCCTCGGCATCGGCCTCCTTGCTCACATCGGGGTGGTACTTGCGCGCCAGCTTGCGATAGGCGGTCTTGAGGGTCTTGTCGTCGACGTCGGGAGCGACGCCGAGCACCTCGTAGTAGTCCTTGAAGTCCATTGCGGTCTCCAGTAACGGTTCCCCTAGAGACCGCGGAGCGTCCCCAGGGGTTGCACGCAGCCGATCAGTCGCCTCGCTTGCGAAAGGCAAGGCTGCCGGCCAGCACCGTGAAGGTCGCCACCAGCGCCACCAGGATCCAGAAACCATGGGGCGAGTCGGCCAGCGGGATACCGCCGACGTTCATGCCGAAGAAGCCGGCGATGATGTTGATCGGCAGGGCCAGCACCGTGACCAGGGTCAGGGTGAACAGGGTGCGGTTGGTCTGCTCGGCGGAGGCGGCGGCGATCTCTTCCTGCAACAGCTTGAGCCGCTCCACCAGGGCGGCGAGGTCGTCCAGCACCCGGTCGAATTCCTCGGTGGCCTCGCGCAGGGTCTGGATGTCGTCGCGGCGCAGCCAGGCCGGCGGCCGGTTGAGCAGCCGCAGCAGGGAACCCGGCTCCAGGGCCAGCAGCCGTTGCAGCCGGACCAGGGCGCGTCTCAGGCTGCCCAGTTCGGCGCGACTGGCGGACAGCCGCTGGGACAGCAGGCGATCCTCGATGGCATCCACCTTGACCGTGGTGTCGCGGATGATGCCGGTCAGCACATCGGCCTGGTCGCGCAGGAGGTGCACCAGCAGCTCCAGGGTCGAGCCGAAGCCCTCGCCGCGGCGTACCGCGTGGCGCAGGCGATCCACCGAACGCAGTGGCTGGGCCCGGGCGGTCACCAGCAGCCCCGGGCGGGCGCAGGCCCAGAGGGTGGCGACGTCCACCGAGACCTGGCCGTAGGCGAGGGTCACGTCGTTCACCACCCCGAGCAGGGTGTCGTCGGCCGGTTCCAGGCGGGTCGAGTGGGAACCGGCATGCAAGGATTCGAAGAATTCCTCGGGCAGCCCCAGGTGCTCGCGCATCCAGCGTTCGGCGGCGGCGTGGGCCAGGTTGAAGTGCAGCCAGCGAAATCCGCCCTCTTCCGCCTCCCAGGGATCTTCCGGCGCCATGGTCAGGGCCCGGCCCGGCTGGCCGGAGGTGAAATGATAGGCGTAGAGCAGCCCCAGCCGTTCGGCGGCCGGATGCAGGGGGATCAGCGTATTGGTCATGGCTACCTGCGGAGGGAACGCGACATCAGGGCTCTGTTAGCAGGTCCGAATGAACCTTTGATGACAGAGCCCCGGTCGGCAGGCACCGAAGCGACGCCCCGGACGGGGCGCCACTTTTATTGCGGACGCATGTGCGGGAAGAGGATGACGTCGCGGATCGACGGCGAGTTGGTCAGCAGCATCACCAGGCGGTCGATGCCGATGCCTTCACCGGCGGTGGGCGGCATGCCGTATTCCAGGGCGTTGATGAAGTCGGCGTCGTAGTGCATGGCCTCGTCGTCACCGGCGTCCTTTTCCTGGACCTGCAGCATGAAGCGCTCGGCCTGATCTTCGGCGTCATTGAGCTCGGAGTAGGCGTTGGCGATCTCGCGGCCGCCGATGAACAGCTCGAAGCGGTCGGTGACGCTGGGATTGTCGTCGTTGCGGCGCGCCAGCGGCGAGACCTCGAAGGGGTACTCGGTGATGAAGTGCGGCTGCTCCAGCTTGCTCTCCACCAGCTCCTCGAAAATCATCACCTGCAGCTTGCCCAGGCCTTCGTGGCCGAGCACCTTGGCGCCGGCCTTCTTGGCGATGGCGCGGGCCTTCTCGACGTCCTGCAGGTCTTCCGCGGTGATGTCCGGATTGTACTTGAGGATGGAGTCGTACACCGACAGGCGCACGAAGGGCTCGCCGAAGTGGAAGACCTTGTCGCCATAGGGCACGTCGGTGGTGCCGAGCACGGCCATGGCCAGTTCGCGGAACAGTTCCTCGGTGAGGTCCATGTTGTCGCGGTAGTCGGCGTAGGCCTGGTAGAACTCGAGCATGGTGAACTCGGGGTTGTGCCGGGTCGAGACGCCTTCGTTACGGAAGTTGCGGTTGATCTCGAAGACCTTCTCGAAGCCACCGACCACCAGGCGCTTGAGGTACAGCTCCGGCGCGATGCGCAGGAACATGGCCATGTCCAGGGCGTTGTGGTGGGTCTCGAAGGGCTTGGCCGCCGCACCGCCGGGAATGGTCTGCAGCATGGGGGTTTCCACTTCGAGGAAGCCCCGCTCCATGAGGAAGCGGCGGATGTGGGCGATGACCTGGGAGCGTACGCGGAAGGTCTGGCGCACCTCTTCGTTGACGATCAGGTCGACATAGCGCTGGCGATAGCGCAGCTCGGTGTCGGTCAGGCCGTGGTGCTTGTCGGGCAGCGGGCGCAGCGACTTGGTCAGCAGGCGCACGTCGCTCATGTTGACGTACAGATCGCCCTTGCCGGAGCGGGCCAGGGTGCCTTCGGTGGCGATGATGTCGCCCAGGTCCCAGGTCTTGACCGCTTCCAGGGTCTCGGCCGGCAGGGTCTTGCGGTCGACGTAGACCTGGATGCGCCCGCTGGTGTCCTGCAGCACCATGAAGGCGCCGCGGTTGAGCATGATGCGGCCGGCCACCTTGACCTTGATGCCCGCGGCTTCCAGCTCTTCCTTGGTCTTGTCGGCGTACTGCTGCTGCAGATCACCGGCCAGGCTGTCGCGGCGGAAGTCGTTGGGGAAGGGAATGGCCTGCTGGGCACGCAGCGCGGAGAGCTTTTCCTTGCGCTGGGCGATCAGCTTGTTGTCTTCCTGTTCCTGGGCTTGAGGGTCTAGGGGTTGTTCGCTCATGTCTGCTGTTTACCTGGGGAGTGCTTGCCGTAGGAGCGGCCCATGGCCGCGATAACTAGCAGGATCGCGGCCATGGGCCGCTCCTACGGGAGAGTGGGGTTAGATGCCCTGCTTGAGGCTGGCTTCAAGGTATTCGTCCAGATCGCCGTCGAGCACCTTGTCGCAGTCGCTGCGTTCCACGCCGGTGCGCAGATCCTTGATCCGCGAGGCGTCGAGGACGTAGGAGCGAATCTGGTGGCCCCAGCCGATATCGGACTTGGAGTCCTCCAGCGCCTGGGAGGCGGCGGTGCGCTTCTGCATCTCCAGCTCGTACAACTTGGCCCGCAGCATCTTCATGGCGGTGTCCTTGTTGGCGTGCTGGGAACGCTCGTTCTGGCAGGCCACCACGGTGTTGGTGGGCACGTGGGTGATCCGCACCGCGGAGTCGGTGGTGTTCACGTGCTGACCACCCGCACCCGAGGAGCGGTAGGTGTCGATGCGCAGATCGGACGGGTTGATCTCGATGTCGATGTTGTCGTCGATCTCGGGCGAGACGAACACCGCGGTGAAGGAGGTGTGGCGACGGTTGCCCGAGTCGAAGGGACTCTTGCGCACCAGGCGGTGCACGCCGATCTCGGTGCGCAGCCAGCCGAAGGCGTATTCGCCCTTGATGTGCACCGTGGCGCCCTTGATGCCGGCGACCTCGCCTTCCGACAACTCGACGATCTCGGCGCTGAAACCGTGCTGGTCGGCCCAGCGCAGGTACATGCGCAGCAGCATGTTGGCCCAGTCCTGGGCCTCGGTGCCGCCGGAGCCGGCCTGGATGTCCAGGTAGCAGTTGTTGGGGTCCATCTCGCCGCTGAACATGCGGCGGAATTCCAGCTTCTCGAGGATGCCGCGCAGGCGCTCCACCTCGGTCGCCACGTCATCGACCGCGCCCTGGTCCTCCTCTTCGGCGGCCATCTCCAGCAGGTCGCTGGCATCGGCCAGGCCACCGGTCAGCTCGTCCAGGGTCCCGACCACCTGGGCCAGCTGGGCGCGCTCGCGGCCGAGATTCTGGGCGTATTCGGGCTTGTTCCAGACAGCGGGATCCTCGAGCTCGCGCTCGACTTCGACCAGACGATCCTTTTTCAGATCGTAGTCAAAGATACCCCCGAATGGTCTGGGTACGGCTGGTGAGGTCCTTGATGCTGGTGACGATCGGGTTGATTTCCATGGGGGAAACACTCGCGAGAAAAGCTGTGGAAAAGCTCGCGAGTATAACCCAATCGGCGGCGAAACTCAGCGGGCGGCGGGCAGCGCCGCCCGCACGCGCCTCAATCGGCGTCGAGATCGCGATGGCGGGTTTCCGGCAGGCACAGCAGTCCCACCACCAGGCTGACGCCGGTGATCAGCACCGGGTACCAGAGGCCGTAGAAGATGTCGCCGGTATAGACCACCAGGGCGAAGGACACCGTGGGCAGGAAGCCGCCGAACCAGCCGTTGCCGATGTGGTACGGCAGCGACATGGAGGTGTAGCGGATGCGCGTGGGGAACAGCTCCACCATCAGCGCCGCCAGCGGTCCGTAGCAGAGGGTGGCAATCAGGATCAGGGCGAAGATCACCGCCACCACCATCGGCTTGTTGACCTGGGCCGAGTCGGCCTTGGCCGGATAGCCGGCGGCCTGCACCGCGGCGCGCAGGGCCGGTTCGTCGAAGCCGACGATGAGCTTGTCGCCGACGCTGACCTGCACCGCATCGCCGGGCGCCGCGGCCACGCTGCGGTAGGGCAGACCGCTCTTGGCCAGCAGTGTCTTGACCCGGTCGCAGGGACTGTCGAAACGCGCCTTGCCCACCGGATCGAACTGGAAGGTGCAGGTGGCCGGGTCGGCGGTCACCACGATGGGCGCCTGCTGGCTGGCCTGGTAGATCTGCGGATTGGCGTAGTGGGTCAGGGCCTTGAACAGCGGGAAGTAGAGCACCGTGGCCAGCAGCAGGCCGAGCATCAGGATCGGCTTGCGCCCGACCTTGTCCGACAGCCAACCGGCGATGACGAAGAAGGGGGCCCCGAGGATGACGCTGATGATCAGCAGGTTGTTCGCCAGCACCGGATCCAGCTTGAGGGTCTGAGTGAGAAAGAACATCACATAGAACTGCGACAGGTAGAAGGTCACCGCCTGGCCGCCGTTGATGCTGAACAGCGCGATCAGCACCACCTTGAGATTGCTCCAGTTGGTGAAGGAATCGCGGATCGGCGCCTTGCTCTGCTTGCCTTCGGCCTTCATGCGCACGAAGGCGGGCGATTCGTGCATCGACATGCGGATCCAGGTGGAGATGGCCAGCAGGAAGATCGACAGCAGGAACGGCAGGCGCCAGCCCCAGACCTCGAACTGGTCGCCGGTCAGGTAGCGGCAGACCAGGATCACCACCAGCGACAGCAACAGGCCCAGGGTCGCGGTGGATTGCAGCCAGCTGGTATGGGCGCCGCGCTTGCCGGGCGGCGCGTGCTCGGCGATGTAGGTGGCGGCGCCGCCGTATTCGCCGCCCAGGGCCAGGCCCTGCAGCAGGCGCAGCACCACCAGGATGATGGGTGCGGCCACGCCGATGCTGGCGTAGGTGGGCAGCAGGCCGACGCCGAAGGTGGCGATGCCCATGAGGATGATGGTGGCGAGAAAGGTGTACTTGCGGCCGACCATGTCGCCCAGGCGGCCGAACACCAGGGCGCCGAAGGGCCGCACCACGAAGCCGGCGGCAAAGGCCAGCAGGGCGAAGATGAAGGCGGTGGTGTCGTTGACGCCGGCGAAGAACTGCTTGCTGATCACCGCCGCCAGGGCGCCATAGAGAAAGAAGTCGTACCACTCGAAGACGGTTCCCAGGGACGAGGCGAAGATCACCTTGCGTTCTTCGCGGCGACTGCTGGCCGCGCTGGGTTGGACCCGGGGTTGGGCATAGTCGGACATCGCACGTTCTCCTGACCCGGGATCGCCGGGCTGATTGTTGTTATGGGCGACAGCTACTACGGTGGAAACGGCGGGAGGCCCCGTCGTCGGTGAAAGCGGAGGGACGCCGCTAGGCCGCCGAGACCGCGCTGGCCCGGGCCACCACGGCGGGCAGCTCGTGACTGCCCTGCTCGCGCGCCTCGGCCAGCATGAAGGTGGCCGCCTGCTCGGCGATCATCAGCGTTGGCGAGCAGCTGTTGCCCGAGACCAGGGTCGGCATGATGGAGGCGTCGGCCACCCGCAGCCCGGGAATGCCATGCACCCGCAGGCGCGCATCGACCACGGCGTCGGCGTCCTGGCCCATGCGGCAGGTGCCGGATGGATGGAAGATGGTGGTGCCTATGGCGCCGGCCGCCTGCTGCAATTCCTCCTCGCTCTGGTAGGCCGGGCCCGGCAGGTATTCCTCGGGTCGATAGGCGGCCAGGGCCGGGGCGGCGACGATGCGCCGGGTCAGGCGGATGGCGTCGGCGGCCACCCTGAGATCCTCCGGCGCACTGAGATAGCGCGGCTGGATCAGCGGCGCGGCCAGCGGGTCGGCGCTGCGGATGGCCACCTGGCCGCGACTGGCCGGACGCAGGTTGCACACCGAGGCGGTAAAGGCGGGAAAGCCGTGCAGCGGCTCGCCGAAGCGCTCCAGCGACAGCGGCTGCACGTGATACTGCAGATTGGCCGAGGGCTGCCCGGAATCGGAGCGGGCGAAGGCGCCCAGCTGACTTGGCGCCATGGCCAGGGGGCCACTGCGTTTCCAGAGGTATTCCAGGCCCATGCCCAGCTTGCCCCAAAGACTGCCGGCCAGGGCGTTGAGGGTCGGCACGCCGTGCACCCGGTAGATCAGCCGCAGTTGCAGGTGATCCTGCAGATTGCCGCCCACCCCTTCCAGGCGGTGCCGGACGCCGATGCCCAGGCCTTCGAGCAGACCGCGCGGCCCTATGCCGGAGCGCTGCAACAGGGTCGGCGAGCCGATGGCGCCGGCGCAGAGCACGATCTCCCGCCGTGCCACCAGGCGCTGGGGCTCGGCCTGGCCCGGCAGGCGCGCCAGCACCGCCCGTGCCCTGCCCCCCTCCAGCAGCACCCGCTCGACCTGGACGCCGGTCAGCACCTCGAGGTTGGCGCGCTGGCGGATGGGCTTGAGAAAGGCCTTGGCGGCATTCCAGCGCACGCCATTGCGCTGATTGACCTGGAAGTAGCCGCAGCCTTCGTTGTCACCGGTGTTGAAGTCCTCCACCGGCGCGATGCCGGTTTCGCCGGCGGCGGCGCGAAAGGCGTCGAGCAGCGTCCAGTGCAGGCGCTGCCGCTCGACCCGCCATTCGCCCCCGGCGCCATGAAACTCTGAATTGCCGTCGCAGTGATCCTCCATGCGCTTGAACAGCGGCAGCACGTCCTGCCAGCCCCAGCCGGGATTGCCGGCGGCGGCCCAGCCGTCGTAGTCGCGGGCCTGGCCACGCATGTAGATCATGCCATTGATGGACGAGCAGCCACCCAGCACCCGCCCGCGCGGATAGTTGAGCGCCCGGCCCCCCAGGCCCGCTTCCACCTCGGTCTTGAAGCACCAGTCGGTGCGCGGATTGCCGATGCAGAACAG
Organism: Pseudomonas sp. RIT411; assembly: GCF_003057735.2. Lineage (NCBI taxonomy): Bacteria > Pseudomonadati > Pseudomonadota > Gammaproteobacteria > Pseudomonadales > Pseudomonadaceae > Pseudomonas > Pseudomonas sp. RIT411. The sequence continues at coordinate 128,075 of NZ_QBIZ02000014.1, read as the reverse complement.
ATAGCCGACGGGAATGTGGATCCAGGGATGGTTGTCACGCCCGCCGGCTTCCAGCAGCAGCACGCGATGGGCCGGATCGGCGGACAGTCGATTGGCCAGCAGGCAGCCGGCCGGACCGGCGCCGACGATGATGAAGTCATATTCCGCAGCAGGACCGGGCATGACGTTCCCTCGCTTTTTTGTTGTTGTGGTCCCTATCCTAATGTCGTCATCCGCGAACAACAGTCGCAGAAAACGGGCACCGGCTGTGCATTTCTGAACAGCGCCCCACAAGCGACCGCGCAGACAGACCTAGACGAGGGAGACGGGATGTTCGACTGGAACGATCTGCGGGTTTTTCTGGAGATCCAGCGCCATGGCCGCCTGCTGACCGCCGCCCGTAGCCTGGGCGTCAGTCATGCCACCGTCGCCCGCCACCTGGAGGCCCTGGAGCGCGCCCTGGGCAGTCAGCTGCTGGTGCAACAGGCCAGCGGTTATCAACTCACCCCGGCTGGTCAGGCCCTGTTGGCGCACGCCCAGGCGATGGAAGAAGCCGCGTTGCTGGCCCAGGAGGCGGTGACCCAGAGACTCAATCCGCTGGGCCAGGTGCGGGTCGGGGTGACCGAAGGTCTGGGCACCGGCTTTCTCGCCCAGCGTCTGGGAGCGCTGCTGCGCGACTATGCGGGGCTGGAAGTGGAACTGGTCTCGGTGCCGCGCTTCGTCAGCGTCACCAACCGCGAGGCGGACATCGCCATCACCCTGGAAAGGCCCACCGCCGAAGGCCTGATCGGCCGGCGGCTGACGCCCTATCGCCTGAGGTTCTACGCCAGTCGCGCCTACCTGGATCGGGCGCCGCCCCTGGGCGCCGAAGCCGACCTCGGCGAGCAGACCTTCATCGGCTACGTCGACGACCTGCTGTATACCCGCGAACTGCAATTCATCCAGGGACTCTGCCCCGAGCCGCGCATCGTCTTCCGCAGCACCAGCGTCATCGCCCAGCGCGAAGCCGCCTGTGCCGGCATCGGCATTGCGGTGCTGCCCTGCTACCTGGTGGGTCAAGGCACGCCCCTGGAAGGCGTGCTCCCGGAGCGCTCCTTTACCCGGGAGTACTGGATCTCCACCCACCGCGAACTGCACCGCTCCGCGCGCCTGCGCGTGGTCTGGGATTTCCTGCTGCACCTCTGCGCAGCGGAGCGGAGCGTCCTGCTGGGCGAGGAACGTGCCCTCGCCTAGTCGTCAGACCGCCGCGGCCTCGCGCTCCAGTTCTGCGCGCAGGCCGGGCTCCAGGCGCAACTGGCGCGCCAGCTCGTCCAGATAGGCCTTTTCCATGTATTGCTGATCGTCGATCAGCATCAGGCTGGCCAAGTACATCTCGGCGGCCATTTCGGGGGTTTCCGCCGCGGCGGCGACCTTGGCCGGGTCGAGCGGCTGCTCCAGTTCGCGCTGCAGCCAGCTGCGCAGTTCGGGATCGTTGTCCAGCTTGGCCATCTCGGCTTCGATGGCCTGGCGTTCCTGGTCATCGACATGGCCATCGGCCTTGGCCGCCGCGATCAGGGCGATCAGCACCGCCCGGCCGTGGGCCTCGGCTTCATGCTCCGGCACCCGATCCACGGTGCGGGGCTCGGCGGCCGCCGCGCCCTGGGCCTGGTTGGCCTGCCAGGACTGATAGGCCTTGTAGGCCACCATGCCGAGCGCCGCCAGACCGCCATAGCCGACCGCCTTGCCGCCCATGGCGCGCCCGCGCTTGCTGCCCAGCAGGGCGGTCAGGGCTCCCGCGGCCAGGCCGCTGTTACCCAGTCCGGAGAGCAGACCACCGAGGGGATCCTTGCCGGAAGACGGGGTACCGGGGCGTGGGGCCGCGTGGCCGGTCTTCTTGGCCAGGGCCTGCTGGCCCGCCTTGAGCAATTGATCGAGCAAACCGCGGGTGTTCATGGATGACCTCCACAGAGTCGGGATTCAGCTTCTTGGGACCGCCGTCCGCACCGTCCGGCTCCCGGCACCTGCTTACCGGATGTTGCCGGGAACACGGTCGCCAGCGGCCAGCCGCTACAAAATATTGCTGACCGCGGGCCGCCCACGGCGCTACTCTTGCGCCTCCCCCCTGCAGTTGCCGGAGACACCCCATGCGCTCGCGTCTGGCTGTGCTGTTCGCGCTTTCGGTCGCCCTTACCGCCGGCCAGGTCCAGGCCGCCGCCGAGGATGCCCGCCTCATCGCCAATCGCTATCTCGATGCCTGGAACGATCACGACGCCGAGGCCGCCAGCGCCCTGCTCGATCCCAAGGTGCAGTATTTCGACAGTGGCGCTGCCACCACCGAGACCAGCCGCACCCAGGCCCGCGACAGGATCGTCAAGGTCACCCTCAAGGCGGTACCGGATCTGCAGGTGAAGATGGTGCACAAGCCGGTCATCGGCCCGCGCAGCATCGCCTTCGAATGGGAACTGACCGGCAACCGCACCACCGCCACCGGCAAGCAACCGGTGAAGATCCGCGGCGCCAGCATCATGAAGATCCGCGACGGTCGCATCTGGTACCTGGGCGACTACTACGACAGCGACGCCCTGGAGGCGATGCTGCGACCGGTCAAGCCCTGACCCGGGAGCCATCCGGGCGGATGGCTCCGTTGCTCCCCTATTCCACCCCGAACGGCTTGCGCAGCGGCGTATCCCGGTGCGCGGCGCGGACGTACTGCGGCGGCCAGGAGACCTTCTCGCGCAAGGCTTCGGCGGCATTCAGCGGCCAATAGGGATCGCGCAGCAGCTCACGGGCCAGCAGCACCAGATCGGCCTGACCGGTGCGCAGCACGTGCTCGGCCTGGGCCGCATCGGTGATCATGCCCACCGCGCCACTGGGGATCCCGGCTTCCTTGCGCACCCGCTCGGCGAACTGGGTCTGGTAACCGGGGCCGGTGGGAATGTCGGCCTGGGCCGCGGTGCCGCCGGAAGAGACATCGATCAGGTCGACGCCCAGGGTCTTGAGCCGGCGCGCCAGTTCCACCGTCTCGTCGACGTCCCAGCCGTCTTCCACCCAGTCGGTGGCCGAGACCCGCACGAACAGCGGCAACTCCTCCGGCCAGACCGCGCGCACGTCGGCGGTCACCTCCAGCAGCAGGCGGATGCGATTCTCGAAATTGCCGCCGTAGTCGTCTTCGCGGCGGTTGGAGAGCGGCGAGAGGAACTGGTGCAGCAGATAGCCATGGGCGGCGTGGATCTCGGCCACCTTGAAGCCGGCCGCCAGGGCGCGCTCGGCGGTGTCCACGAAGGCCCGGCGGATGCTGGCGATGTCGTCGCGATCCACCGCCGTGGGCCGGGTGTGCTGGGGATCGAAGGCGATGGCCGAGGGCGCCACCGGCACCCAGCCGCCTTCGGCGATGGGCACGCTGCCGTGCTTGCCGAGCCAGGGTTGCCAGGTGCTGGCCTTACGCCCGGCGTGGGCCAGCTGGATACCGGCGACACTGCCCTGCCCCTCGATGAACTGGGTGATGCGCCGCAGGGGCTCGATCTGCTCGTCCTTCCACAACCCCAGGTCCTGGGGTGTGATGCGCCCGTCGGGGGTGACCGCGGTGGCCTCGAAGATCACCAGGCCGGCACCACCGGTGGCGCGACTGCCCAGGTGCACCAGGTGCCAGTCTTTGGCGAAGCCGTCTTCGCTGGAGTACTGGCACATCGGGGAGACCACCACGCGATTGGGCAGGGTCAGCTGACGCAGGGTCAGGGGTTGGAACAGGAGACTCATGGCGGACCTCGTCTAGTCGGGATTCACGGCATTGGAGTGTTCCCGAACAGAATAGGTCGCTATTCCGACTAACGCGGTGCCAGGTGCACCACCAGCAACTGCACGCTCTCGTTGCCGCGGAATTCGTTCACGTCCAGCCGATAGGCCAGCTCGGCCCAGCGGATGTTGGGGTCGGGCCAGGTGTCTCGATCGATGTTGAAGGCGATGCCGTCCAGCTCCGGTCCGCCCTGCTCGCTGCGCAAGGTCAGCTTGAGATGCCGCTCCTTGAGCAGGCGCTGGGAGAGGATCTCGAAGGTGCCGTGGAACAGCGGTTCGGGAAACTGCTGCCCCCAGGGGCCGGCCTGGCGCAGGGCCTGGGCCAGGCCGAGCTGGAACTCGGTCGGGGCCAGGCAGCCATCGGTCTGCAGGCGACCACTGAGGTCGTCGGCCTGCAGATGGCGGCGCACCTCGGAGTCGAAGGCCGCGGCAAAGGTCTCGTAATGCGCCTGAGGCAGGCTGAGGCCGGCGGCCATGGCGTGACCGCCGAACTTGGTGATCAGTCCCGGATGCCGGGTCGCCACGGCGTCCAGGGCATCGCGGATGTGTAGCCCGGGCACCGAGCGCGCCGAGCCCTTGAGCATGCCGTTGCCACTGCCGTCGTCGGCGAAGGCCAGCGCCGGGCGGTGATACTTTTCCTTGAGCCGCGAGGCCAGGATGCCGATCACGCCCTGGTGCCACTCCGGATCGAACAGGCAGAGACCGAAGGGCAGATTGTCTTCCGGCAGCTCCTTGAGCTGCTTGAGCGCCTCGCGCTGCATGCCCTGCTCGATGCTCTTGCGATCCTTGTTGAAGTCGTCCAGCTGCTGGGCGTATTCCTGCGCCAGCTGCGGGTCTTCGCAGAGCAGCAGCTCGATGCCGATGGACATGTCGTCCAGCCGGCCGGCCGCATTGAGCCGCGGGCCGAGGATGAAACCGAGATCGCTGGAGGCCACCTTGCCCGGCTGGCGCCCGGCCACTTCCAGCAGCGCCTTGAGCCCCGGTCGCGCCCGACCGGCGCGGATACGCATCAGCCCCTGGTGCACCAGGATGCGGTTGTTGGCATCCAGCGGCACCACGTCCGCGACGCTGCCGAGGGCGACCAGATCCAGCAACTCGGCCAGATTGGGCTCGGCCAGGCCCTGACGCGCGAACCAGCCGTTCTCGCGCAGGCGACTGCGCAGGGCGAGCATCACATAGAAGATCACCCCGACCCCGGCAATGCACTTGCTGGGAAAGGCGCAGGCCGGCTGGTTGGGATTGACGATGGCATCGGCGGCGGGCAATTCGGCGCCCGGCAGGTGGTGATCGGTGATGACCACCTGCAGCCCGGCGGCTTTGGCCGCAGCGACGCCGTCCAGGCTGGAGATGCCGTTGTCGACGGTGAGCAGCACCTCGGGTTCGCGCTGCAGGGCCACGGCGACGATCTCGGGCGTCAGGCCGTAGCCGTATTCGAAGCGATTTGGCACCAGGTAGTCTACCCAGGCCGCACCCAGACGCCGCAGCGCCAGCACGCCCACGGCACTGGCGGTGGCGCCATCGGCGTCGAAGTCGCCGACGATGAGGATGCGCCGGCGCTCTTCCAGGGCCCGCGCCAGCAGCTCCACCGCGGCCTCGATGCCCTTGAGCTGGTGATAGGGCACCAGCCGCGCCAGACCCTTGTCGAGTTCTTCCGGCAAGGTCACGCCGCGCGCGGCATAGAGCCGGGTGAGCAGCGGCGGCAGATCGCCCAGGTCGGGCAGCACCGCCGGCAGCGGACGGGGCTCCAGGCGCATCAACGTTCGCCCAGCAGCCATTCCAGCTGCAATTCGTGCTGACCGCGGTCGTCGGTGACGAACAGGGTGCCTTCGCTGATCATCACCTGCCAGGAAATGCTGCGCGGCAGGTCGCGGGCCAGCTCGGCCAGGGGCTCGGCGGGCACCGCCGCGATGTGCAGATTCTTCAGCGTCCTGACCGCGTCCACCACCTTGGTCTGCCAGACGCGCAGGTTGCCATAGGCCAGCAGACTGGTGCGCTCGGTGCGGCGGCTGCACCAGGTCAGGCGCTCGGCATCGGGCTGGCCGACTTCGATCCAGTGCAGCACCCGGCCATCGAGGCTCTTTTCCCACAGCGCCGGCTCGTCGACGTCGGACAGGCCGCGGCCGAAGGCCAGTTGCTCGTTGTACCAGAGCACATAGGCCAGCAACCGCACCGCCATGCGCTCCTCGGTCTCGGAGGGATGCCGCGCCACGGTCAGGCGCAGATTCTCGTAGACCCCGCGATCCAGGTCGGTGAGGTTGAGTTCGACTTTATAGGGCGTGGCTTGCAGAGCCATGGCGGGTCACCGGCAGGGAAAGCCGGGCATTGTACCGGAAAAGGCAGGGGGCTCGGGATCAGAGGAGCGTCAGGGGATCGGTGGAGCGGAGGTAGGATGTATCGCGGCCATGCCGGTGCGCCGTAGCGACCGCTCCTACAGGTGCTCAGACTTCCCGTAGGAGCGGCCCATGGCCGCGATAACCACGATCTAAAGGGCTAAAAATCTACAGCGGCTGACCACGCTTGCCGTGGCGGCTGACGAAGGCCTGGACGGCGGCCAGGTCGTTGGGCAGCACGGTGCAGCGCTCTTCCCTCTGCAGCAGGTCGGCCAGGTGGGTCGGCAGGCTGAGGGTCGCGCCGATGCCGGCCTTTTCCACCGCCTCGGGGAATTTGACCGGGTGGGCGGTGCCCAGCACCACCATGGGCGTGGCCAGGCTGCGTCGGCATTCGCGAGCGGCGCGGACGCCGATGGCGGTGTGCGGATCCAGCACCTCGCCGGTGGCGGCATACACCTCGGCGATGGTGGCGCAGGTCTCTTCATCGCTCACGGCGAGGGAATCGAACAGCTTGCGCGCTTCGGTCCAGCGATCGTCGGCCACCGTCAGGGTGCCGCTGCTGCGGAAATTCGCCATCAGCTCGGCCAGGGCCAGGCCGTCGCGACCGTGCAGGTCGAACAGTAGGCGCTCGAAGTTGGACGAGACCATGATGTCCATGGACGGCGACAGCGTGGCTTCCAGCTGCTGCTTGTCGTAGCGGTTGCCGGACATGAAGCGGTGCAGGATGTCGTTGCGGTTGGTGGCCACCACCAGCTGGCTCACCGGCAGACCCATGTTGCGCGCCAGGTAACCGGCGAAGATGTCGCCGAAGTTGCCGGTGGGCACCGAGAAGGCGATGGAGCGCGCCGGGGCGCCCAGCTGCAGGGCCGCATGGAAGTAGTAGACGATCTGGGCCATGATCCGCGCCCAGTTGATCGAGTTGACCGCCACCAGCGGGGTGCCCTTGAGGAAACCCTGGTCGGCGAAGCTGGCCTTGACCATCTCCTGGCAATCGTCGAAGTTGCCTTCGATGGCGATGTTGTGGATGTTGTCGCCCAGCAGCGTGGTCATCTGCCGGCGCTGCACTTCCGACACCCGCTGGTGCGGATGGAGGATGAAGATGTCCACGTTCTCGCAGCGCTTGCAGCCTTCGATGGCCGCCGAGCCGGTGTCGCCGGAGGTGGCGCCCATGATCACCACGCGCTCGCCGCGCTTGGCCAGCACATGGTCGAGCAGCCGCCCCAGCAGTTGCAGGGCGAAGTCCTTGAAGGCCAGGGTCGGGCCGTGGAACAGCTCCAGCACCCATTCGTTGGCGTCCAGCTGGCGCAGCGGCGCGATCGAGCTATGGGCGAAACCGGCGTAGGTCTCTTCCAGGATGGCCTTGAATTCGGCATCGGCGATGGAGCCGGCGACGAAGGGCTTCATCACCCGGAAGGCCAGCTCGTGGTAGGGCAGACCGGCCCAGGAGGCGATCTCCTCCAGGGAAAAGCGTGGCAGGTTCTCCGGCACATAGAGACCACCGTCGCTGGCGAGACCCGCCAGCAGCACTTCTTCGAAATTCAGCGCGGGCGCCTGGCCGCGGGTACTGATGTAACGCATGACTCGACCTCGGGAAAGATGGCGGCGCCGGGCGCCGCCAGGCTGCTCAGTTCAGGTGCTCGACGCGGATGCGGACGACATCGCCGACGACATCGTCCAGGGCTTCCAGCGCGGTGATGGCCTCGACCATGTGGCGCTCGGTCACGCGATGGGTCAGCAGGATCATGGGCACCAGGCCGTCATGCTCCTCCGCTTCCTTCTGCATGATGGACTCGATGTTGATGCCGCGCGCCGAGAGGATGCTCGCCACCTGGGCCAGCACGCCCGGGTGATCCTTGGCCTGGATGCGCAGATAGTAGGCGCTCTCGCAGGCCTCGATCGACAGCACCGGATGGTCGGACAGCGCATCGGGCTGGAAGGCCAGGTGCGGCACGCGATTCTCCGGATCCGAGGTCATGGCGCGCACCACGTCCACCAGGTCGGCCACCACCGCCGAGGCGGTCGGCTCCTGGCCGGCACCGGCGCCATAGAACAGCGTCGAGCCGACGGCGTCGCCATTGACCATCACCGCGTTCATCACGCCGTTGACGTTGGCGATCAGGCGATCGGCCGGGATCAGCGTCGGGTGTACCCGCAGCTCGATGCCCTGGTCGGTGCTGCGCGCCACGCCCAGGTGCTTGATGCGATAGCCCAGTGCCTCGGCGTAGCCGACGTCGGCGGTGGTCAGGCGGGTGATGCCCTCGGTGTAGGCCTTGTCGAATTGCAGCGGAATGCCGAAGGCGATGGAGGCCAGGATGGTCAGCTTGTGGGCGGCATCGATGCCTTCCACGTCAAAGGTCGGATCGGCCTCGGCATAGCCCAGCGCCTGGGCTTCGGCCAGGACATCGGGAAAGGTGCGATCCTTCTCGCGCATCTCGGAGAGGATGAAGTTGCCGGTGCCGTTGATGATGCCGGCCACCCAGTTGATGCGGTTGGCGGCCAGGCCTTCGCGCAGCGCCTTGATCACCGGGATGCCCCCGGCCACCGAGGCCTCGAAGGCGACGATCACGCCCTGCTCGCGGGCCTTGGCGAAGATCTCGTTGCCGTGCACGGCGATCAGCGCCTTGTTGGCGGTGACCACGTGCTTGCCGTTGGCGATGGCTCGCAGCACCAGTTCGCGGGCCAGGGTGTAGCCACCGATCAGCTCCACCACCACGTCGATCTCGGGATTGTCGGCCACCGCCAGGACCTCGGCGGTGATCGGCGTGCTACCGGTGTCGCATTGGGGATTGGGCCGGCGCTGGGCGATCTGCGCCACCTCGATACCCCGACCGGCGCGCCGGGCGATTTCCTCGGCGTTGCGCTTGAGTACGTTGAAGGTCCCGCTGCCCACGGTACCCAGACCACAGATGCCTACTTTGACCGGCTTCACACCCTTATCCCCATGTCGTGTGGGACCGCTCCGCGGCCCCGTTCATAACTCTGATTGAGGCGCCTAGCGGGCGCCGATTGCCGCTTCCGCCAGCTGGTCGGCCGGCTGGTAGCCCGGGATCATCTGGCCATCGGCGAGAATGATCGCCGGCGTGCCCTGGATACCCATGTTCTGCCCCAGCGCGAATTGCTGGGCGACCGGATTCTGGCAGCTCTCGGACTTGACCTCACGACCGGTGAACATCTGGTTCAGCGCCGCCGGCTTGTCCTTGGCGCACCACACCGCCTCCAGTTGCTTGGAGCCCGGCGAGCCCATGCCCTGGCGCGGGAAGGCCAGGTAGCGCACCTCGATGCCGCGCTTGTTCAGCTCGGGCACCTCGGCGTGCAGCTTCTGGCAATAGGGGCAGGTGGTGTCGGTGAAGACGGTGATGTGCGCCTTGGTCTCGCCCTGGGCGGGATAGACGATCATCTGGTTGCGATCGAGGCCATTGATCTGCCGCGCCACGGCGACGTTCTCGGCCTTCTCGGTCAGGTTGGAGGCCTTGCCGTCCTTGACCTGATACAGATAGCCCTGCATGACGAACTGGCCATCGCCGCTGGCATAGAGCACGCGACCGCCCTTGAGCTGGACCTGGTAGAGGCCCTCCAGCGGACTCTTGGCGATGGACTCGATGGCGAGATTGGGTTGCAGCGCGGTCAGGCTCTGGCGAATGGCCTGCTCAGGTTCGGCCTGAGCCAGTTGCACGCCGAGCCCCAGGCAAGCGGCGAGCAACAGTTGGGAAATACGCATGTTTGACTCCTGTTGAGACGCCGGCAAGCCTACCACAGACCTGCCGGCTACGGCGGTCCCGCCCCCAGGGCGGGGCTTCAGAAGTGTCTACGCAATTTTGGCGGCGCTTTTGGTCCCTGAGCGGTGTTGCCGCTCCTCGCCATAGCCCTGCTATGACTCGTCCCGGCGCCTGGCTCAGAAACCAAAATCACTCGCCAATTCTTGCGCGAACTTCTGGAACACCGCCCTAGCCGCGCGGATGGTGCTGGGCGTGCAGTTGCTGCAGCCGCACGCGGGCGACGTGGGTGTAGATCTGGGTGGTGGACAGGCTGGTATGGCCGAGCAGCATCTGCACCGTGCGCAGGTCGGCGCCGTGATTGAGCAGATGGGTGGCGAAGGCGTGCCTTAGGGTATGCGGCGACAGCGAGGTGCGGATGCCGGCCACCTGGGCATGCAGCTTGATGCGGTGCCAGAAGGTCTGCCGAGTCATGGGCGTGCCGCGCTGGCTGGGAAAGAGGATGTCGCCGGGCTGGCCGCCCAGCAGCAATGGACGTGCGGTCTTCAGATAGCTTTCCAGCCAGGCGATGGCCTCTTCGCCCAGGGGGATCAGCCGCTCCTTGCTGCCCTTACCGAAGACCCGGAGCGAACCCTCGCGCAGGTTGATCTCGTCCAGGGTCAGGCTGATCAGCTCGGTCACCCGCAGGCCGGTAGCATAGAGCACCTCGAGCATGGTGCGATCGCGCAGGCCCAGAGTGTCCTCGGTATCCGGCGCGGCCAACAGAGCTTCCACATCCGCCTCGGACAGGCTCTTGGGCAGCGACGCACCCAGCTGCGGCATGCTCACCAGCAGCGTCGGGTCCTCGGCCAGCCGCCCCTCGCGCACCGCGTACTTGTAGAAGCTGCGCAGCCCGGAAAGGAAACGCGCCGTGGAGCGCGCCTGGTAACCCTCGCTCAGGCGCCAGCCGAGGTGATCGAGCACGGCGTCGCGGCCGACGGACTCCAGGGTCAGGCCCCTGCCCTCCAGCCACCGGGCGAAGGCCAGCAGGTCGGTGCGGTAGGCGCTGCGGGTATGGGGCGACAGCCCCTTCTCCAACCACAGGGCGTCGAGGAACTCCTCGATCAGCCGCTCGGCGTTCACGCGGCGAATCCGGGTAGCACCGGGGTCGGCTTGCCCTCGTCATCGACGGCGACAAAGCTGAAGGCGCCGTTGATGGCGCGTTCGCGGCCTTCCGCCAGCATGCCTTCGACGAAGACCTCCACCTGCACCTTGATGCTGGTGTTGCCGACCTTCACCACCCGGCCGATCAGCTCGACGATGGAGCCCGCGGGAATGGGATGGTTGAAATCGATGCGGTCGGTGGAGACCGTGACCAGCGGCTTGCGACAGAAGCGCGTCGCGGTGATGAAGGACACCTCGTCCATCCAGGCCAGGGCGGTGCCGCCGAACAGGGTGTCGTGATGATTGGTGGTGGGCGGGAAGACCGCCTTGGCCACCCGGGTTTCCGAAAGCGCGGTGCGCCGCTGGATTTCCGCTTCGCGGGTCGTCATGTCTTACCTCGAACCTCAGAACCTACTCAAAATCTGCTGCGCGTCGGCCAAACGTGGTTGAAGCTGGCTTCGGAATGCTCATTTACCAGTTGTAAACTCCGCTTCCTCAGCCAGCTTCGCCTTGTTTGTCTCTAGCTCGCGAGATTTTGACTAGGCTCTTAGAAACGAAAAAAGCAGCCGAAGCTGCTTTTTTCTGGTCACGCCGCGATCAGGAAAGCTTTTCCTTGATGCGGGCAGCCTTGCCGGACAGTTCGCGCAGGTAGTACAGCTTGGCCTTGCGCACGTCACCGCGACGCTTGACGCTCAGGCTGTCGACCAGCGGGCTGTAGGTCTGGAAGGTACGCTCGACGCCAACGCCGTTGGAGATCTTGCGTACGGTGAAGGCGCTGTTCAGGCCGCGGTTACGCTTGCCGATCACCACGCCTTCGAAGGCCTGCAGACGCTGACGGTCGCCTTCCTTCACCTTAACCTGGACAATCACGGTGTCGCCGGGGGCGAACGCCGGGATTTCTTTGTTCATCTGCTCAGCTTCGATCTGGGCAATGATTTTGTTGGTCATGTCACTCTGCTCCTAAGACAGGCCGCGGCCCGCCATCGATACCTAACTATCGTTCCGCTGACGGAGGTATTCCGCCAACAGGTTCTGCTCTTCTCCAGAAAGCGAGCGGCCATCCAGAAGATCGGCGCGTCGCTCCGCAGTGCGTCCCAGGGACTGCTGCAGGCGCCAGCGCCGGATATGCTCGTGGTTACCACTGAGCAACACGTCGGGTACGCGACGGCCCTCGTACACCTCGGGTCGGGTGTAGTGCGGGCAATCGAGCAGGCCGTCGGTAAACGAGTCCTGCTCGGCGGAATCCGCATGCCCCAAGGCTCCAGGCAGCAGTCGCGTGACCCCATCGATCAGCACCATGGCCGGCAATTCACCGCCGGACAGCACATAGTCGCCAATCGACCATTCTTCATCCACGTGCGTCTCGATGAAACGCTCGTCGATGCCTTCGTAACGCCCGGCGATGAGGATCAGATGCTCCTCCTGCGCCAGTTCCCGTACCGCCGCCTGGTCGAGTTTGCGACCCTGGGGGGACAGGTAGATCACCTTCGCCGCCGAATCACCCTTGGCATCGGCCAGGGCACGCTCCAGCGGCTGGATCTTCATGACCATGCCGGGACCGCCGCCAAAGGGCCGGTCGTCCACGGTCTGGTGACGATCCTCGGTATAGCTGCGCGGGTTGTAGCAGGTCAGCTCCAGGAGCCCCTGCTTCATCGCGCGACCGCTCACGCCATAGGCGCTGACGGCCTCGAACATCTCGGGAAAGAGGCTGATGACATCGATACGCATGGATCAGAAATCCGCGTCCCAGTCGACCTGCATCTCGCCCTTGGCCAGATCAACCGCCAGCACGTACTGGTCGGGCAGATAAGGCAACAGACGCTCACGATCGTCGAGGCTGCCAGCACAGGGCTTGACCACCATGACGTCGTTGGCCCCGGTCTCCAGCAGATGATCCACCACGCCCAGCCACTGGCCTTCGCGATTGATCACCTTGAGACCTTCCAGCTGATGCCAGTAGTAGTCACCGGCGCCCAGCTGGGGCAATTCACTGCGCGGCACGCAGATCTCGAAACCGGCCATCAGGCGGGCTTCTTCGCGATCGTCCAGGCCCTGCAGACGTACCGTCAGGACCTTGCCGTGCATCCGACCGCCGAGCACCTTGACCTGCCGGGTCTCGCCTTCGCGCCGCAGCGTCCAGGTCCGATAGTCCAGCAGATTGTCGAGCGGATCGGTAAAGGAGTAGATCTTGAGCTCACCGCGTACGCCAAAGACCGAAACTATCTTGCCCAGGACCACCAGGTCGGGGGCGGAGGTCGGCGTACTCATGGTCTTCAGGCGGTAGCCTGAGCGCTCTTCAGCAGCTGAGCGACGCGCTCGGACGGCTGGGCGCCCTGCGACAGCCAGTAGTTGGCGCGCTCTTGGTCCACCGACAGACGGATTTCGGCGCCGCTGGCCACCGGGTTGAAGAAACCGATGCGCTCGACGAAACGACCATCGCGCGCATTGCGGCTGTTGGTCACGGTCAGGTGGTAGAAGGGGCGCTTCTTGGAGCCGCCACGGGCTAGACGGATGGTTACCATTGAACTTCGTTCCTGTAGTCGGTGCTTGTAGCTGTGGGCACACTGGGCCACATGGCCCGAAAGGCCGCATATTCTAAGGGCTGTTACCCGGTTTGCCAATGGCTTTCAACGGCACCCTCGGCATAGCGGCAGCCTGGAGACTCCAGCGGTGGAGCCTCGTCGCTCGCGAAGGTGCATCAGCACTGGTGCCGACGCCCCTCGCAGAGCCCTTTCCGATGCCGGCCATCTGGCGACGGGCGGCACCCGGAAATCACATCTTCGGCATGCCGCCGCCGGGGAACATGCTGCCCATGCCGCGCATCATCTTGGCCATGCCGCCCTTGGCGGTGACCTTCTTCATCATCTTCTGCATCTGCTTGTGCTGCTTGATGAGGCGGCCGACGTCCTGCACCTGGGTGCCGGAACCCAGGGCGATGCGCTTCTTGCGCGAGCCGCTGATCAGCTCCGGATCGCGGCGCTCGGCCGGGGTCATGGAGTCGATGATGGCTTCCATCTGCTTGAAATGCTTTTCTGCGGCGCCCTGGGCGTTGCCCATCTGCTGGATGTTCATGCCACCCATCATGGTCGGCAGCTTGTCCATCAGCGAACCCAGGCCGCCCATATTCTTCATCTGGCGCAACTGGTCGCGGAAGTCTTCGAGATCGAAGCCCTTGCCCTTCTTGAGCTTCTTGGCCAGCTTGTCGGCCTTTTCGCGATCCAGGGTCTGTTCGGCCTGCTCGATCAGCGAGAGGACGTCGCCCATGCCGAGGATGCGCGAGGCGACGCGATCCGGGTGGAAGGGATCGAGGGCTTCGCTCTTCTCGCCCATGCCGATGAACTTGATCGGCTTGCCGGTGATGTGGCGGACCGACAGGGCGGCACCGCCCCGGGCATCGCCGTCGACCTTGGTCAGGATCACGCCGGTGAGCGGCAAGGCGTCGTTGAAGGCCTTGGCGGTGTTGGCGGCGTCCTGACCAGTCATGGCGTCGACCACGAACAGGGTCTCGGCCGGCTTGGTGGCGGCATGGACCTGCTGGATCTCCGCCATCATCTCGCTATCGATGTGCAGGCGACCGGCGGTGTCGACGATGACCACGTCGATGAACTTGAGCTTGGCTTCGCGGATGGCGGCCTGGGCGATCTCCACCGGCTTCTGGCTGATGTCGGAGGGGAAGAAGGTTACGCCCACCTCCCCGGCCAGGGTTTCCAGCTGCTTGATGGCGGCCGGACGATAGACGTCGGCGGAGACGACCATGACGGTCTTCTTCTTGCGCTCCTTGAGGAAGCGCGCCAGCTTGCCCGCGGTGGTGGTCTTGCCCGCGCCCTGCAGGCCGGCCATGAGGATGACCGCCGGCGGCGCGACGTTGAGCGCCAGGTCTTCGTTGGCCGCGCCCATGATGGCTTCGAGCTCGGCGCGCACGATCTTCACGAAAGCCTGGCCCGGGGTCAGGCTCTTGGACACCTCGGTGCCGACCGCCCGCTCCTTGACCCGATTGACGAACTCCTTGACCACCGGCAGGGCGACGTCCGCCTCGAGCAGCGCCATGCGCACCTCGCGCAGGGTGTCCTTGATGTTGTCTTCGGTGAGCTTGGCCTTGCCGGTAATGTGGCGCAGGCTTTGGGACAGGCGGTCTGTGAGATTCTCGAACATGCGGACATCCAGGGCAGAAACGGCGGCTGACCGGCAAGTATAACGAAAGAGCGCCTGAGCAGGGATAGCCGCCAGGGCCGCTACCGCGTGAAACCGTCAGCAGGGCCGGTATCGGCGAGCCGCCGAGGCAGGAGCGCGAGGCACCGACGCCAGGGCCGGTGCCTGCGGGGAGGGGATCAGAAGATCAGCGAGAAGATGCCGATGACCACCACCAGGCCGATCAGAAAGATGATGCCCATGGTACCGCCGAGAAATTTAAGCATGGTCGCGACCTCTTCAAGATATGTACCTCTTGGGACCACCCGCTGGCGGCCAGGGTTCGCCCAGCCTGGCCAGCCGGCGCCAAGGCGCGGCTCAGACTTTCTGTACCGCCCTGTCTGTGCCACACTCGCCTGCTTTCCGCTCTGCTGAAACCGGACCATGCACGCCCTGCTGCCCACCCTCCTGGCCGCCGCCCTCTATCTGCTCGCGACCCTCTACCAGGGCAGTTGCCTGCTGCGCAAACAGCCGTCGAGCAAGCCCCTGGTCCTGGGCGCTGGCATCCTGGCCCTGCTGCCCCACGCCCTGGCCGTCTATCTGCAGCTGATCCTCGAACCGACCCTGAGCCTGGACTTCTTCGACGCCTCCAGCCTGATCTCGGCGACCGCCATCGCGCTGATGCTGATCGGCTGCCTGCGCATGCCGCTGCAACCGCTGCTGGTGCTGGTCTATCCCCTCGGTGCCATCACCGCGCTGCTGGCCGAATTCGTGCCACCGGGCACCGTGACGCCGCTGGACGTGTCGCCCAAGATCGTCGTGCACGTGCTGCTGTCGATCATCGCCTACGGGCTCTTCACCCTGGCGGTGCTGCAGTCGCTGCTGCTGCTGATCCAGGATCGCCAGCTCAAGAACAAGCACCCGTCCGGGCTGATCCGCAGCTTTCCCCCGCTGCAGACCATGGAAAGCCTGCTGTTCGGCTTTCTCTGGGCCGGCTGGGTGGTGCTGTCGCTGTCGCTGATCTCCGGCTGGTTCTTTGTCGAGGACATGTTCGCCCAGCACCTGGTGCACAAGACGGTGCTCTCCTGCATCGCCTGGGTGGTGTTCGGCATCCTGCTGTGGGGGCGCAATCGCCTGGGCTGGCGCGGCCACCGGGCGATCCGCTGGACGCTGCTGGGCTTCATCCTGCTGATGCTGGCCTATTTCGGCAGCAAGCTGGTGCGGGAATTCATCCTGCATCGTTGACAGTCGTCGTTCCACTACCTGCATAATCAGGCGACCGAACCACGTTCGGCGCGACCCGGCCAACAGCCGCTTCGCGCCCGGCACGTCATAACAGGTCGTCCCGCCCGTCCCCATCCTCGGACAGCCGCTGCCCCACCGGGCCGCTCCGGCAGACGCCTCCTACAAGAACGACTGCCCGGTACCCCTGCATGTCCACGACCGCTGCCGCCTTCGACGCGCCCACCTCCGTGCCGCGCAACTCCCCCACTCGCGTGGCCACCGCCAGCTTCATCGGCACCGCCATCGAGTTCTACGACTTCTACGTCTATGCCACGGCCGCGGCCCTGGTGATCGGCCCGGTGTTCTTTCCCCAGGGCGCGGGCATGGCCCAGACCCTCAGCGCCTTCATTACCTTTGGCATCGCCTTCCTGGCGCGCCCCCTGGGTTCGCTGCTGTTCGGCCACTTCGGCGATCGCATCGGGCGCAAGTCCACCCTGGTGGCCTCGCTGCTGCTGATGGGCATCTCCACCACCCTGATCGGCCTCCTGCCCGGCTACGCCAGCATCGGCGTCTGGGCACCGATCCTGCTCTGCCTGCTGAGGTTCGGCCAGGGCCTGGGCTTGGGTGGCGAATGGGGCGGCGCGGCGCTGCTGGCCACCGAGAACGCCCCGCCCGGCAAGCGCGCCTGGTTCGGCATGTTTCCCCAGCTCGGTCCTTCCATCGGCTTTCTCATGGCCAACGGTCTGTTCCTGGCCCTGGCGCTGCTACTGGACGACGAGCAATTCCGCGCCTGGGGCTGGCGCATCCCCTTCCTGCTCAGCGCCCTGCTGGTGGTGGTCGGCCTCTATGTGCGGCTGTCGCTGCACGAGACGCCGGTGTTCGCCGAGGCCATGGCGCGGCGCGAGAAGCTGCGCCTGCCCATGGTCGAGACCTTTGGCAAGCACGGCAAGGCGGTACTGCTGGGCGCCCTGAGCATGGTGGTGTGCTACGCGCTCTTCTATATCTCCACGGTGTTCTCGCTGAGCTACGGGGTGAAGAATCTCGGCTACAGCCGCCAGGAATTCCTCGGCCTGCTCTGTGTGGCCGTGCTGTTCATGGCCCTGGCCACGCCGCTGTCGGCCTGGCTGGCCGATCGCTTCGGCCGCAAGCCGGTACTGGCGGCCAGCGCCATCGCCGCCCTGCTGTCGGGCTTCGCCATGGAGCCGCTGCTGACCCACGGCTCCAGTCAGGCGGTCGGCCTGTTCCTGGCGCTGGAGCTGTTTCTCATGGGCATGACCTTCGGTCCCATGGGCGCCCTGCTGCCGGAAATCTTCCCCACCCGGGTGCGCTACACCGGTGCCTCGGCGGCCTACAACCTGGGCGGCATCCTCGGCGCCTCCCTGGCGCCCTACGCCGCGCAGCAACTGGTGGAGGCCGGTGGCCTGAGCTGGGTGGGCGGCTATGTCTCGGCAGCAGCGGCCATCAGCCTGGTGGCGGTGCTCTGTATGCGCGAGACGCGCGACCAGTCGCTGTAGATCTCTCCAGCCAATGAAAAAGGGCCCCGCGGGGCCCTTTTTCGTGGTGCGCAGCCGGCCTTACAGCTCGACCTTTACCGCCTGGGACGCACGCACGGCCTTGGCCCGGGCGGCTTCGATGCTTTCGTCGCGGGCCAGGGCGACGCCCATGCGCCGCTGCCCCTTCACCTCGGGCTTGCCGAACAGGCGCAGCGCGGTGTCGGGTTCGGCCAGGGCCGCGCCGAGGTTGGCGAAGGCGGTCTGCCGCGAATCGCCGTCCACCAGGATCACCGCCGAGGCCGAGGGACCGAACTGGCGGATGGTGGGGATCGGCAGGCCGAGGATGGCCCGGGCATGCAGGGCGAATTCGGAGAGATCCTGGGAGATCAGGGTCACCAGGCCGGTGTCGTGGGGCCGCGGGGAGACCTCGCTGAACCAGACCTGGTCGCCCTTGACGAACAGTTCCACGCCGAACAGGCCGCGACCGCCCAGGGCCTCGGTGACCGCGCGGGCGACCCGCTCGGACTCGGCCAGGGCCTTGTCGCTCATGGCCTGGGGCTGCCAGGACTCGTGGTAGTCGCCCTTGACCTGGCGATGCCCGACCGGCGCGCAGAAGGAGGTGCCGCCGACGTGGCGCACGGTCAGCAGGGTGATCTCGTAGTCGAAGTCGACGAAGCCCTCGACGATCACCCGGCCCTTGCCGGCGCGACCGCCTTCCTGGGCGTATTGCCAGGCGGCCTGCAGCTCGTCGGCGCTGCGCAGCAGGCTCTGGCCCTTGCCCGAGGAACTCATGATCGGCTTGACCACGCAGGGATAGCCCAGCGCCTCGGCGGCGGCGGCATAGTCTTCGTAGGTGTCGGCGAAATGATAGGGCGAGGTGGGCAGGCCCAGTTCCTCGGCGGCGAGGCGGCGGATGCCTTCGCGATTCATGGTCAGCTGGGCGGCGCGGGCGGTGGGCACCACGGTGTAGCCCTCGCCTTCCAGCTCCACCAGGGTGGCGGTGGCGATGGCTTCGATTTCCGGCACGATGAAGTGCGGCTGTTCGCGCTCGATCACCGCGCGCAGGGCGGCACCGTCAAGCATGTCGATGACGTGGCTGCGGTGGGCGACTTGCATGGCCGGGGCATCGGCGTAGCGATCCACGGCGATGACCTCGACGCCCAGACGCTGCAGTTCGATGACGACTTCCTTGCCCAGTTCGCCGGAGCCGCAGAGCAGCACGCGGGTGGCGCTGGGGGACAGGGGGGTACCGATACGGGGCATGACAGATCTCTCCGGCTGATGTCAGGTCAGGAAGGCCGCACCGCCCGCCCGCGCCCGCTCGCTGCAGCGCAGCAGCACCTCGCGGCGCTCGCTGTCGCTCATGGACATCCAGCGGGTGATCTCGGCGGCGCTGCGCTGGCAACCGATGCAGATGTCCTGTTCGTCCAGGGCACAGACATGGACGCAGGGCGAACGCACGGGTGAATCGGCGGTGGTCATGCGGCTTCCC
The DNA here is from genome assembly GCF_003057735.2 of Pseudomonas sp. RIT411. Taxonomy (NCBI): domain Bacteria; kingdom Pseudomonadati; phylum Pseudomonadota; class Gammaproteobacteria; order Pseudomonadales; family Pseudomonadaceae; genus Pseudomonas; species Pseudomonas sp. RIT411. The sequence goes on along the minus strand of NZ_QBIZ02000014.1, from coordinate 108,802 downwards.
TCGAATGGCCGCGCATTGTGCCCGTTAATGCCCGACTTGGCATGTGCCTTTACCTTGCCGATACCGCTCAATCCCGCCTGGGCGGTGCCTTGAGCACGATACCGGCGTCGTACAGCAGGTTGACCAGTTCGACGATGATCACCGCCGTCAGCCCCCAGATGCGGTGCTCGCCATACTGATAGCTGGGCACCTGCCAGCGCAGGCCGTCGTGGTCGACCCTGAGGGTGTAATCCGGCGGCACCTCGCAGAAGAACTGCAGGGGCACGCTGAAGATCGCGGCGATCTCGGCTTCGCTGGGAACGTATTCGAGCTGATCGGGGATCAGCGCGACGATGGGGGTCACCGCCAGGCCGTAGCGCGACACCAGCGGACTCAGGGGGGCGATCACCTCCACCAGGCCCGGTGGCAGTCCGACCTCTTCCTCGGCCTCGCGCAGGGCAGTGGCGACCAGATCGGCGTCCTCGGGATCGCGCCGGCCGCCCGGCAGGGCCACCTCGCCGCCGTGGGTGGACAGGTTGCTGGCCCTCAGGGTGAGCAGCAACTCGGGATGCTCGCCACGGATGATGGGCACCAGCACCGCCGCTTCCTGGTAGCTCTCGGTGCCGCTCAGGGTGCGCGGCTGATAGTGACGCAGGCGCTGGAGCAACTCATCCACGCCGGAATTCTCCCTTGCTCATCGTATCCCCTGGATCATGGCACGCCCGTCGGGCAATCCCAAGCCCAGCCATCGCTTGCGAGGCCCGGGATCGCCCCGGCACACTGCAGCAAAACGAGGATGAACCATGAAGCATTGCAATCACTGTGGCGGACTGCTGGAAGAACGCCTTCCCGCGGGTGACAACCGGATGCGCCTGGTCTGCAGCCAGTGCGGCGCAGTGCATTATCAGAATCCGCGGGTGGTGGCCGGCTGCCTGGCGACCTGGGAGGGCAAGGTGCTGCTCTGCCAGCGCGCCATCGAACCGCGCAAGGGTTACTGGACGCTGCCGGCGGGCTTCATGGAAAACGGCGAGACCACCACCGAGGCCGCCGCCCGCGAGACCTTCGAGGAAGCTGGCGCGAACGTGCAGGGCCTGGAGCTCTATACCCTCTTCGACCTGCCGCACATCGACCAGATCTACATGCTGTTCCGCGGCGAGCTGGTCGATGGCCGCTTTGGCGTCGGCGAGGAAAGCCTCGACGTGCGCCTTCTGGACGAAGCCGAAATCCCCTGGTCGTCTCTGGCTTTTCCGACCATCAAGCGGACACTAGAATGCTTTTTCGCCGACCGCCGTCGCGGCGAGTTTTCCCTGCGCCATGAAGGCATGGCGCCTATGGTGGTCGCACCCAAGCCTGCCTGAGCTCTTCCGAGGATCTTCCCGACATGCGTCCGTTGCACCTGTTGTTGGCGCTCTGCTATGTGCTGTGCGGTTCGTTGCTTCCCCAGCTGGCCCAGGCCAGCACCAGCGTCACGGTGATCCGCCAGCCGGCCGCGCCGCTGATCGACAAGGTGCTGGTCATCAAGTCGCGCAATCAGCTGCAACTGCTCAGCGGCGATACCGTGATGAAGTCCTATCGCATCTCGCTGGGCAAGAATCCCCGCGGCCCCAAGCTGCGCGAGGGCGACAAGCGCACCCCGGAAGGCTTCTACTGGATCGACTGGCGCAAGACCAGCGACAAATTCAACCTGGCCATGCACATCTCCTATCCCAATCGTGAGGACCTGGCCCGCGCCAGCCAGGCCGGCGTGCGTCCCGGCAGCATGATCATGCTGCACGGCACGCCCATCGACGAGGAGTACCCGGAGTGGTACTTCAACTCGCTGAACTGGACCGAGGGCTGCATCGCCATGACCAACCACGACATGCGCGAGGTCTGGGGCCTGGTCAAGGATGGCACCCTGATCGAGATCCGCCCCTGAGAGCCTATTCAGAGGCTGCTGCGCGTCGGCCAAACTGCGTTGAAGAGGCCTTCGGAATGCTCATTTACCATTCGTAAACTCCGCTTCCTCAGGCCTCTTCGCCTTGTTTGGCTCTAGCTCGCGAGCCTTTGAACAGGCTCTGAGCCGGTGGACTTCCCGCGCTCTACCCCGCTACCTGCTCCGCCGGCGAGACGATGGTGGTCTTGCCGCGCGACCGACCGCTGCTGAGGTAGTCGGCGATGGACTCCTGGGTGACCTCGCCCAGGAAGTCGTTGTCGGCGCTGAGCACCGGCAGCCAGGAGCTGTTGAACTGGTACATGCGCGACAGCAGGATGCGCAGGTGCTCGTCGAAGGCCGCGGTAGCCTTGAACGGGGTGATGAAGGGCGCCACCGGGCCGCTCTGCCCGCGCAGGTCGCGGCGGCGCACGTAGCCCAGGCCCTTGTTGGCGGCATCCGTCACCACCAGGTAGCGGCGATCGTGCTCCTCCATCAACTCCACGGCATCGCCGATCAGGGTCTCGGCCTGGATCGAGGGCGCGTTGTCGGCCGCATCCTCGGCGCGGATCAGCAGGAGACGTTTCAAGGTGCTGTCCTGGCCGACGAAGTTGCTGACGAAGTCGTCCCTGGGATGGGCCAGCAGGGTGTCCGGGTGATCGAACTGCACCAGGCGGCCGCCGCGGAACACCGCGATCTTGTCACCCAGGCGGATGGCCTCGTCGATGTCGTGGCTGACCATGATCACCGTCTTGTTCAGCGCCCGCTGCATCTGGAAGAACTCGTTCTGGATGGCATCGCGGTTGATCGGGTCCACCGCGCCGAAGGGTTCGTCCATCAGCAGCAGCGGCGCCTCGGCCGCCAGGGCGCGGATGACGCCGATGCGCTGCTGCTGGCCACCGGACAGTTCGCGCGGATAGCGCGACAGGTACTGCTTGGGTTCGAGCTGCACCATGCTCATCAGCTCGGTGGCGCGCTCGCGGCATCTTTTCTTGTCCCAGCCCAAGAGCTTGGGCACCACGGTGATGTTTTCCTCGATGGTCATGTTGGGGAACAGACCGATCTGCTGGATCACGTAGCCGATATGGCGCCTGAGCGTCACCTCGTCGATGCCGGTGGTGTCCTCGCCATTGATCAGCACCCGGCCCGAGGTGGGCTCGATCAGGCGGTTGATCATCTTCAGGGTGGTGGTCTTGCCGCAGCCGGAGGGGCCGAGGAAGACGCAGATCTGGCCCTCCTCCACGGTGAGGCTCACGGCGTCCACCGCGGTCACGTCCTTGCCATGCTGCTTGAAGGTCTTGGTCAGGCGGTCGAGTTCGATCATCTGGGACTCCTTAAGGGGCGCTGCGCAGGCCGCGCGGGGTGAGGCGGCGTTGCAGCCACTGCAGGACGAGGTCGGCGACGATGGCCAGCAGGCTGACCAGCACCGCGCCGACGATGAGGGTGGCCATGTCGCTGCGACTGATGGAGGTGAGGATGAGCACGCCCAGGCCGCCGGCGCCGATGGTGGCGGCGATGGTCATGACGCCGATGTTCATGACCACGGCGGTACGCACCCCGGCCAGGATCACCGGCAGGGCGATGGGCAGTTCGACCATGCGCAGGCGTTGCCAGAAGGTCATGCCGATACCGGCACCCGCCTCGCGGATGCCCGGCTCGACGCTGGTCAGCGCCAGGTAGGTGTTTCTCAGGATCGGCAGCAGCGAATAGAGGAACACCGCGGTGATGGCCGGCAGCGGACCGAGGCCCTGGCCGAACTTGGAATAGAACGGCAGCAGCAGCCCGAACAGGGCGATGGAGGGCAGCGTCATGACCACCGTGGCCACCGCCTGCAGCGGTCCGGCCAGCCAGGGATAGCGGGTCATGAGGATGCCCAGGGGCACGCCCACCAGGATCGCCAGGGTTACGGCGATCCCCACCAGGGTGATGTGCTGGCGAGTCAGTTCGAGGACCTGCAGCCAGTCGATGTGATTGAAGGAGGTGACGAAATCCATGGGTCATTGCCCTCCGTCTAGGGGGTGCTGGGCGAGGAAGTCGCGGGCCACCTGGGCCGGCGTCTGTCGCTCGATGTCCACCTTGGCGTTGAGCTGACGCATGGTGGCCTGGTCCAGGCTTTCCGCCAGGGGCCTCAGCAGCTCGGCGAGATCCGGGTGCTTTTCCAGATACTTGGCGTTGACCACGGGGGCAGCGGTGTAGTCGGGGAAATAGCCCTTGTCGTCTTCCAGCACCTTGAGCCTGAAGGCATCCAGGCGGCCGTCGGTGGTGTAGACCAGGCCGGTGAAGACCTGGCCGTTGCGCAGGGCGGTGTAGACCAGGCCCGGGTCCATCTGGCGGATGTCGTCCCGGGTGTAGCTCAGGCCATAGGCCTTGACCAGGCCGGCGAGGCCATCGGAGCGGTTGGCGAATTCGATGTCCAGCGCGGTGAGGTGCTGCTTGCCGGCCTCGGCCTTGAGCAGTCCGGCCAGGTCGCTGATGCTGTTCAGCTCGGGATGCTGTCGAGCGATCTTCTCCGGCAACGCCAGGGCATAGGTATTGTTGAAGCGGGTGGGCGCCAGCCAGGCCAGACCGACCTTGGCGTCCAGCTGCTTGACCCGCTGGTAGGAGGCCTCCTTGTCCAGTCGTTCGGTGACATGGTTGTAGGCCACCAGGGAGGTGCCGGTGTATTCCCAGGTGAGGTCGAGCTGGGCGTTCTTCACGCCATTCCAGGCGATGGTGCTGCCCAGGCCGCCGACGATCTCCGGCTGATAGCCGTGGCGGGACAGATACTGCCCAGTGAGTTCGGCGAGGATGGCCTGCTCGGTAAAGACCTTGGCGCCGATGCGGATCGGATCGGCCTGGGCAGCGCTGGCCAGCGTCAGTCCGAACCAGGCGGCGCCCAGGGCGATAAGCAACTTCTTCATCTCGTCTCCTTAGCGGGCCAGGCCGCGTTCCAGCCAGAGGCGACTGGCGAGCAGCACCAGGCCGTCCAGCAGCAGCGCCAGCAGCGCCGTGGCGGCGGCGCCCAGCAGCAGCTGCGACTGGTTCTCCAGGGCGATGGCGGGAAAGATCAGGCTGCCCAGGCTGTTGGCGCCGATGAGAAACACCAGCGGCGTGGTGCCGACGTTGATCGCCAGGGCGACCCGCACCCCGCCGATGATGATGGGCACGGCATTGGGCAGCTCCACCTTGGTCAGCACCTGGGTGGGGGTCATGCCGATGCCGGTGGCAGCCTCCTTGAGCGAGGCCGGCACGTTCTTCAGCCCCTCGTAGGTGTTGCGCACGATGGGCAGCAGCGAGGCCAGGAACAGCGCCAAGATCGCCGGCCCATCGCCGATGCCGACGATGCCCAGGGCGATGGCCAGCACCGCCAGCGGCGGCACGGTATTGCCGATGTTGAACACCTGCATGAAGCGCTCGGCGCTGCGGGCGAAGGCTGGCCGACTCAGCAGCACCCCGGCGGGGATGCCTACCAGCAGGGCCAGGACCATGGAGACGGCTACCAGATAGAGATGAGCCTGGAGATAGAACCAGAGGTCTGCGCGATAGGTACGCAGCGTATCCATACCGATCCAGTGCACCAGCAGTGCCAGGATCACCCCTCCCACGGCCGTGCCGAGCAGGAGGGTCTTGAACTTCGCCATGTCAGGCTCCTTCAACGGGCGGACAGGCCGCATGCCTTCCGAGTGCGGACCTCGCACGGGGGCGAGGCGCAGGACGGCTGTCCGGGTTCAGGGTCGAGACACAGCAGGGCATGGCGGGTATGCCGGCTGGACCAACGGGGCACTGCGGATCTCTGATCTGCCTAGCCCTTGGGTGTCGCTCCGGGGGAACGACATGGCGCCTTGTCTCGACCGAAGAGATTGACGTCCATCGCAGTCGATAGTTCGCCAGCTCCTTTTCAGGCTAACCCAATAGACTCGCTCAATGCCAACCCGATCATGCAAAGCGGGACGTCTTGACAGGGTGAAAGGCCCGGCCGAGAGGCCCGGCCGAGAGGCCCGGACAGCCGGCAAAAAGCGAGAGTCGCGCGCTAGAGCCCTCGGCGAATGTGTGACGATAAATTTAATACGCTTACTGTTAGCTGCTTTGCAGTACCAGCGCGACGCCTGTCACGGATGCCGAGGCAAGCCACGGCGGTTTCGTGGAGCGGCACACAGCTCAGCTGACGTACGGTCATAACTGAAACATCTTTCTGTGAGCCAGTGCGGTGACGGGGTTTTGGCACCCCTTTATCATGCCGACGAATGGCTGACGCTTTGAGGGATCATTCAGCCATACCAAGGTCAATAGGTGGCCCAGTGATAGCACCAAGCGCCATTTCTGGAACCGCTATAAAAACAGACTATTCACCGAGCTAACTTCAAAGGGAACGTTATGAATGACATGACGGCTTGTGCATCGTTGGACTCCGCTGTTCTCTCCTCTGCCCCCGTAATGCTGCTGCAACCCAAGGTGGAAAATTGGGTGGTGGTGTATGCGCACGGCGGCCTGATCGCCGAATTCAGCGACGAGGCCTCGGCCCGCCGCGAAGCCGAGCAGTGGGCCGGGATCTGCCTGCGTCGCTAAAGACCGCTTTCGAATGACCTGCCTGCGCCATATAAAGATGGAAAGCAGTCACAGGCAGTTCATTACCCGCGCTACCCTTCTTCCTGCCCTGCCCAGGGGCCGCGCTGCCCGAATCCAGCCGCCGCGGCGTCCCGCTCCAAGCTGCCCGCCAGTCTACCCAGCTCGCATTTCCGCGGTTTTCGCCCGACATTAACGTTGTCTGGCGCACCTTCTGAGCCTTGCACTGCAACTTCCCGGCGTCTCTTCAGGCCTCATGGCGGATCGGGCCACGACCGCCCGACATTCCTACGTCTTCCGTCACTGTCCGGGACCTTGCCGATGACGCTACGCCTGAAATCCAAGCTCACCCTGTTGTTCACCCTGCTTTGCAGTCTGGCAGCCATGCCGGTCGCCCAGGCCGCCACACGGGACTTCCCCACCGATCTTGTGGGCCTGAATTTTTCCGGCGCCGGCTTCGCGCCCCACGTACTGCCGGGCAAACCGGGAACCAACTACTTCTTTCCCGACGCCGGCCATTACCGACGCTGGGCGGCCAAGGGCATCCGGGTGATCCGCTTCCCGGTCATCTGGGAGCGCCTCCAGCCCACGCTGGGACAACCCCTGGATCCCGCCTACGCCAAGCTGATCGACCAGACCCTGGACAACGCCAAGCGCTATCGCATGAGCGTGATCCTGGATCTGCACAACTACATGAGATACCGCGGCCAGGTCATCGGCAGCGCGGCGGTGCCCTATCCGGCCTACGCCGATGTCCTACGCCGGATCGCCCAGCGCTGGCACGAGCACCCCGCCCTCGCCGCCTACGACATCATGAACGAGCCCCACGATGCCGTGGAGCAATGGCCGGTGGCCGCCCAGCACGGTATCGACGCGGTGCGCGAGGTGGATCGGGCGCGTCCGCTCCTGATCGAAGGCAATGGCTGGTCCAGCAGCTATCTCTGGCCGCGCTACAACGCCAAGCTTCTCGGTCTCAAGGATCCGGCCGACAACCTGATCTATTCGGCGCACGTCTATTTCGACAATGACGGTGGCGGTAAGTACCTCAAGAAGGACATGACCGACTTCGATCCCGACGTCGGCATCCGGCGGGTCGAGCCCTTCATCACCTGGCTCAAGCAGCACGGCAAGCGCGGCCACATCGGCGAGTTCGGCGTGCCGGACAACGACCCCCGCTGGCTGGCCGCCATGGACCGCTTGCTGGCGCGGCTGCGCCAGGAATGCATCCCGGCCATGTACTGGGCAGCCGGCCCCAACTGGGGCGACTATCCGCTGGCGATCGAACCGGTCAAGGGAAAGCCCCGCCCACAATGGAAGGTGCTGCAAAAGTACGTGAAGCCGGCCGACTGCCAGACCCTGGGTCCCCGCTGAGCGAAGCGCCGCCAGGCAGCACGGGCGGCGCCTTCTTGCAGTCAGGTGACAACTTGTCTGGAAATCGGTGACTGCAATCACAAAACGCCGGGCCAGGGACGGCCTAGCAAGAACTTGCTGGATTTTGGCGATCAAAATGTAACAGCAAGTAATAGTTCGACTATTAAGAAGCTTGCGACGCACAAGAGCCAGGATGCCATGTCAGCTTTCACGTTCCCGCACTACCCCTCCGCTCTTTCCCCCTAACGGCAGCGCTGCATCCGTTCGCCTCTTCTTGCCGCACCCTCAGGGATATCCCATGGAAAGATTTGTCGCTTTGGATAGCTTTCGCGGTCTGTTGGCCGTCGCCGTCGTGCTGTTTCACACCTATGTCGCTCAGGCCGCCTCGGAAAATCCGCTGATCGCCAACGCCTACCTGTTCGTCGAGTTCTTCTTCGTGCTCAGCGGCTTCGTGCTCATGCACACCTATGAGAGCCGGCTGCGCACCCTGGACGATTATCGCGACTTCGCCATCAGTCGCGCGACGCGGATCCTGCCGCTGCATCTGGCCATGCTGGGTCTCTATGTGCTGCTGGAGTGCGGTCGCCTGCTGGCGGAAAAACTGGGGGTCGGCTTCAACGATCCGGCGTTCAGCGGCGCCACCGCGCCCGAGCAATTCCTGCCCAATCTGTTGCTGCTGCAATCCTGGCTGGGCCAGGCCATCACCGGCTCCTTCAACTACCCATCCTGGAGCATCAGCATCGAGTTCTACCTCTATCTGATCTTCGGCCTGCTGGTGCTCAAGGGCCAGGGTCATCAGCGCCAGTGGTTCCTGGCGATCGCCCTGCTGGCCTTCGTGCAGCTGCTGTTTCCCTTCCTGCCGCTGAAGACCGAGATCTTTCGCGGTCTGTCGTGCTTTTTTGCCGGCGCCTGCACCTATCGCCTCTATGTCTGGATCAAGCAGCACAACGGCGGACAATTCGGTGGCACCCTGCTGGAACTGGCCTGCCTGATCGCCGGTGCCGCGGTGATGACCTCCGATCTACCGGTGCCCAAGAAGGGCGTGCTGGCGACCCTGGTGTTCTGCGTCACCATCCTCACCTTTGCCTTTGAGCGCGGCCTGGTCTCCAGCGTGCTGCATCACGGCCTCTTCGTGCGCCTGGGGGTACTGTCCTATTCGATCTACCTGTGCCACGCCGCGGTGATCTTCGTGGTCAAGAGCGCCTTCATCGTGCTGGGCAAGTTGCTGCACCAGGACCTCACGGTGGTGGCGCCCTCCCATGACGCCCCGCTGCCCTTCATGATCCGCTATATCGCCACCGGCAGTGTCGTGCTGGACAACCTGGTGGTGGTGGTGGAACTGGCGGTGGTCTTCGCCTTCGCCTGCCTGACCCATAGATACATCGAGGTCCCGGGCATGGCGCTGGGCAAGCGTCTGGTGCGCCGCAAACGCACCCCACCCTGCTGCGACGGCAACATCCAGCCGCAGCGCTGAGCGGCGCCTGGTGCAGCCCTACCGACCTCGAGCCGGTGGGGCCGCCCTCTGCTATACTCCGCCCCCTCTTTTTTCGCTCTCGCCCAGGTTCATCCATGACCACCCAGGCCGCCGAAGTCGCCAAGCGCCGTACCTTCGCCATCATTTCCCACCCCGACGCGGGCAAGACCACCATCACCGAGAAGCTGCTGCTGATGGGCCAGGCCATCGCCGTCGCGGGCACGGTGAAGTCGCGCAAATCCGACCGGCACGCGACCTCCGACTGGATGGAGATGGAAAAGCAGCGCGGCATCTCCATCACCACCTCGGTGATGCAGTTCCCCTATCGCGAGCACATGATCAATCTGCTCGACACCCCCGGCCACGAAGACTTCTCCGAAGACACCTACCGCACCCTGACCGCGGTGGACTCGGCGCTGATGGTGCTCGACGGTGGCAAGGGCGTCGAACCCCGCACCATCGCCCTGATGGACGTCTGCCGCCTGCGCGACACCCCCATCGTCAGCTTCATCAACAAGCTCGACCGCGACATCCGCGATCCCATCGAACTGCTCGACGAGATCGAGGCGGTGCTCAAGATCAAGGCCGCGCCCATCACCTGGCCGATCGGCAGCTATCGCGACTTCAAGGGCGTCTATCACCTCTCGGACGACCGCATCTACGTCTATACCCCCGGCCATGGCCACGAGCGCATCGCCACCAAGACCATCGACAAGCTGGACTCCGACGAGGCCCGCGCGCACCTGGGCGATCTCTACGAGCGCTTCGTCGAGGAGCTGGAGCTGGTCCAGGGCGCCTGCCACGAATTTGATGGCGAGGCCTTCCTGCGCGGCGAGATGACCCCGGTATTCTTTGGTACCGCGCTGGGCAACTTCGGCGTCGACCAGGTGCTCGACGCCGTGGTCGACTGGGCTCCGCGCCCGCTGTCGCGCGCCGCTCACGAGCGGGTAGTGGAGCCGGTGGAAGAGAAGTTCTCCGGCTTCGTGTTCAAGATCCAGGCGAACATGGATCCCAAGCACCGCGACCGCATCGCCTTCATGCGCATCTGCTCGGGCAAGTACGAGAAGGGCATGAAACTGCGCCATGTGCGCATCAAGAAGGATCTGAAGATCGCCGACGCCCTGACCTTCTTCTCCAGCGAGCGCGAGCACCTGGACGAGGCCTTTGCCGGCGACATCATCGGCCTGCACAACCATGGCACCATCCAGATCGGCGACACCTTCACCGAAGGCGAAGCCCTGGGCTTCACCGGTATCCCGCACTTCGCCCCGGAACTGTTCCGCCGCGTGCGCCTCAAGGATCCGCTGAAATCCAAGCAGCTGCGCCAGGGTCTGCAGGAACTGGCCGAGGAAGGCGCCACCCAGGTGTTCTTCCCCGAGCGCAACAACGACATCGTGCTCGGCGCGGTGGGTGTGCTGCAGTTCGACGTGGTCGCCAGCCGCCTGAAGGAGGAATACAAGGTAGAGTGCGCCTACGAGGCCATCAACGTCTGGTCGGCGCGCTGGATCGAGTGCGACGACAAGAAGAAGCTCGAAGACTTCAAGAACAAGGCCTTCGAGAACCTGGCGGTGGACGGCGGCGGTCACCTCACCTACCTGGCGCCGACCCGGGTCAACCTGGCGCTGATGGAAGAGCGCTGGCCGGAGATCAAATTCCGCGCCACCCGCGAGCACCACTAAGCGCCATCGCCCTGACCGGTGCGCCTGGCACCGGTCAGGCGCACCCGCCCTCCTCCTGAAACCGTAGCGCCGGATCAGCCCTGGTCGGAAGACTCGGCCGCAGCTTCCAGCTCGACCATCGTCAGCTCCAGTTCCGCCCGCTCGGTCCACTGGCCGTCCAGTTCGGTGCGTACCGCCACGCCCAGCTCCTTGAAGTCGGCCACCTGCTTGACCAGGTTGCCCGGCCCGCCCACCAGTTGGCCGCAGGCCTTGCGATAGGCTTCGCCGGCCTTGTCCAGACTCTTGCCGATGCCGTCCATGCTGCCGAGAAAGGTGCGCAGCTTGTCGTAGACCTTGCCCGCGCGCTCGGCCAGTTCGGCGGTGTGGCGATTCTGGTCTTCGAAGCGCCAGAGCTGGCGGACGATGTTGAGGCTGGTGAGCAGGGTGGTCGGCGTCGCCACCAGGACATTCTGCTCGATGGCGCGCTGGAACAGACTCTCGTCGGCCTTGAGCGCCTCGACGAAGGCCGATTCGATGGGGATGAACAGGAAGACCATCTCCGGCGAATTCAGCCCCGGCAGGCTGAAGTATTCGCGATCGGCCAGTTCGCGGATACGCTCGCCCACGGCGCGCACGTGCTCGCCCAGGGCCAGGCGCCGCTCGCCCTCGTCTTCGCTGTTGACGTAGCGGGTATAGGCGTTGAGCGACACCTTGGCGTCCACCACCAGGTGCTTCTTCTGTGGCAGATGGACCAGCACGTCCGGTCGCCGGCGGCCGGTCTCGGTGGTGAAGCTGCGTTCGCGGACGAAGTCGCGCCCCTCGCGCAGGCCGGAGCGTTCCAGCACGTTTTCCAGGATGAGTTCGCCCCAGTTGCCCTGGGCCTTCTTCTGGCCGCGCAGGGCGGTGGCCAGGTCGTGGGCCTCCTGGGTGATCTGGCGGTTGAGCTCCTTGAGGTCGAGCAGTTGCTGGCCGAGGGCCGCCTGCTGCTGCACATCCTTGTGGTGGATGTCTTCGACCTTGGCGCGAAAACCCTCGATCTGCTCGCGGAAGGGCCGTAGGAGCGCATCCAGGGATTGCTGGCTGTGCTGGGCGAAGGCCTGGCCCTTGGCGTCGAAGATGCGTCCGGCCAGTTGCTCGAATTCCAGCTTGAGTTGCTCGCGACTCTCGCGCAGCAGCTGTTGCTGCGCCTGGAAGTGCTCTTCCTTCTGTTCCAGGGTGGTCCGGAGCGTCGCGTGTTCTTCGGTCAGGCGCGCATGGCGTTCCTGCACCTCGGCGTGCAGCTGCTGCTCGCGGTGCTGGCGCTCGCGCACCTCGGCGAGCTGCTCCTGGATGCCCTGCAGCTGGGCGCGGGTGGCCTCGGCCAGGGCGTGCTGTTCGGCGGCCTGCAGCTGCGCCTGGCGGGTCTGCTGGCGCAACTCGGCTTCCAACTCGCGATTGGCCTCCAGCTGGCGCTGCAGGGCGGCGGTGCGTTCGCGCTCGGCGCCCAGCTCCACCACCTGGCGACCGTTGGCCAGCTCGGCGCGTTGCAGGTCGTCGCGCAGCATGTCGTAGCGCTCGGCGGCACTGTCGAGTTGCTGTTGCAGATAGCGCTGGCGCCCGGTCAGCCAGACGGCCGAACCCGCCCAGCCGGCCAGCAGCAACAGGGGAAGCACAAGGGAAACGAAAGGCAGGGAAGTCATGGCGCTCTCATCGCGGACGGCTCCCCTCACCTTAGGCAGGCGCGAGGGGAGCGTCCAGCGTTTATCTGTACATTTACACAGTGTTTCGCAAATCCAGGTCCAGGCCGCTGACGCGGCGGACCCGACGGGCCACCGCCTCGGCGAAGATGCCGCTCCGGGCCTCGATCAGGGTGAAATCATCGCGCGCCCGGGTGATGCCGGTATAGACCAGCTCCTTGGTCAGCACCGGACTGAGCTGCTCGGGCAGCAGCAGCGCGGTATGGGCGAATTCCGAGCCCTGGGACTTGTGCACGGTCATGGCGAACACCGTCTCCACCGCCGCCAACCGGCTGGGCAGGACGAATCTCAGACCGCCGCTGCCATCGCCGCGCGGGAAGGCGACCCGCAGGACCTTGCGTCCCGGATGGGTGGCGTCGGGCAGGCAGAGGGTGATGCCGATGTCGCCGTTCATCAGCCCCAGGCTATAGTCGTTGCGCGTCACCAGCACCGGACGGCCCTCGTACCAGCCGTGCTCGCCCGCGAGCAGGCCGGCCGCCAGCAGGGCGCTGGCGATGCGCAGGTTGAGGCCTTCCACGCCCCAGGGGCCCTTGCGCACGGCGCAGAGCAGCTGGAAGTCGTCGAAGGCGGACAATACCTGGCCGGCCCAGAGCGTCCAGGCGGGATCCTCCAGAACGGTATCCAGTTGGGGCCGCGCCTCCTGCAGGACCTCGAGATAATGACGATAGCCCCGGGCGCGCCCGCGTCCCTCCAGCACCAGGCGTTCCAGGGCGCGATCCTCCGGCCCCTTGAGCAGCACCCGATGGAGATCGGCATAGCCGCCGTCGACCAGCACCTGCTGAGCACCCTGGCCGTCCTGGGCATTGACCCGGCGGGCCAGCTGGCCGATCCCGCTGCCGGCGCCGAAACGCCGTGAGCGCCTGAGCATCACCACCTGCTGCGCCAGGGCGTCAGCCTGATCGTCGCCGACCGCCAGGGCCGTCTGGGCCAGCGACTGGCCGCTCACCGCTTCCAGCCAGGCGCGGGTGGCTGGGCTGTAGCGCCCGGCTTCGGCATCGCGGCAGAGATCACCCAGCACCGCCCCTGCCTCCACCGAGGCCAACTGATCCTTGTCACCGAGCAGGATGAGGCGCGCCCGCGGCGGCAAGGCCGCCAACAGGCTAGCCATCATCTCCAGGTCGATCATCGAGGCCTCGTCCACCACCAGTACATCCAGCGGCAACGGCTGTCCGCGGTGATGGCGGAAGTGGCGGGTATTGGGGCGACTGCCCAGCAGCCGATGCACCGTGGTCACCCCGGTGGGGATGTGCCGGCGCAGTTCGTCATCCACCGGCAGGCGACTGACCTGGCCGCCGATGGATTCGGTGAGGCGCGCGGCCGCCTTGCCGGTCGGTGCGGCCAGGCGGATGCGCAAGGGGCGACCGGCCGCCACCGCGGGCGCTTGGAGCAGCGCCAGCAGGCGCACCACGGTGGTGGTCTTGCCAGTGCCGGGGCCGCCGGTGACGATGCTGAAGGCACCGCGCACCGCCAGGGCGCAGGCCAGTTTCTGCCAGTCGGGTTCGCCACCCGCGTCGGGGTCCGGCGGAAACAGCCGATCGAGACGCTCGGCGAGATCCGCCGGCAAAGGTTCGTGGGTGGCCAGGCGCTGGCGCAGGCTGGCCGCCACCGCGCGTTCGTAATTCCAGTAGCGACGCAGGTAGAGGCGCTCGCCACCCAGCACCAGCGGTCGTTCCGGACAGCTGCCGTCGCCATCGACCAGGTCGCTGTCCAGCAGCGCCCGCTGCCAGGCCTCGAGGGTCTGGCCGTGCAGCAGTTGCGACGGCAAGAGCGAGGCGCGCGCCTCGTCGCCCTCGGGCGGCAGCGACAGGGCGGCATCGGGATTGCGCAGGGTGGCGGCGAGATCCAGGCAGACATGGCCATGGCCGAGCTGATGGCTGGCCAGGGCCGCGGCCAAGAGCACCGCCGAGTCGCCCTGGGGTTCGAGTTCGCCGAGAAAGCCGGTGAAGGCCCGGTCCACCTGGCGCAACCAGCCGCGCTGCACCCAGAGCTCCAGCAGGCGAAAGAGGTCGTCCCGCTGTTCGAGCGGGGCAAGCGGGCGCTCCTGGGCCAGGGACGCCAGGCGCAACAGCCGTTCGGTGGCGGGGCTGAAATCAGACATGAGCATTCTCCGCACCGCTGAACAACAGATCCAGGGTCTCGATCAGCGCCTGGGCGGGCCGCTCGACGAAGACGCCGTGGCCGGCCGGATCGCAGCCGCGCAGGAAGAGGTAGACGGCGCCGCCGAAGTGGCGCTCGTAGCTGTAGTCGGGCAGCCGCGCCTTGAGCAGCCGGTGCACGGCCAGGCTGTAGAGCACGTACTGCAGGTCATAGCGCTTGGCCAGGACGGCCTCCTCCATGGCCGCGCGGGTATAGGCGCCGGCTTCGGCGCCCAGCCAGTTGGACTTGTAGTCCACCACGAAATAGCGCCCCTCGTGTTCGAAGACCAGATCGATGAAGCCCTTGAACAGGCCGTTGAGCTGCCCCGGCTCCAGCATCGGCCGCACCTGGCCGCGGTGGGTACCACGACTCACCAGGTCATCCAGCCGCTCCAGATCGACGCCATGGGTGGCGAACCAGAATTCCATCTCCACCTGGTAGCGCGCCAGTTCGCCCAGGCGCTGGCTGCCCCCCGGCAGGGGCAGCGGCAGCGCCAGCAACTGGCGCAGCCAGCCCTGCAGGATGGGAATCCAGTGATTCCAGCCGCGCCGCTGGCAACGCCGGGCGATCAGGTCGTCCAGCCGCTCGGGCGCCGCCTGGATGGCGGTGAAGCCTTCCTCGCCGACCCACTCCAGCAGGCTGTGCAGGAAGGTGCCCGGGCCGGGGCCGCGGGGAAAGCGATGCAGGTCTTCACCGGCTGCGGGCTGGCGGGCCTCGTCGGGAGCGAGGCGGTCGTCGTCGAACAGCTTCTGGGCCGCCGGGGTATCCAGGTCCAGCTCCAGGTTGAACGGGCCCTCTTCCCGCGCCTCGCCCAGGCGCGTACCGATCCGCAGGGCGCTGTAGGAGGCGATCCACCAGTCCTCGCGAGCCGCCCGACGCGCCGTCAGCGCCTTGAGGGTCACCGGCGCTTCGCGGGCTTCGGGCAGGCGTGCCGGACTGGCCTCGGGGAGCGGCAGGATAAGAGTGTCGGGCTGGGCGTCGATCAGGGTGGTCAGGGCGGTGCCCAGGGCCGCCGAACTCGCCAGGGGCTCGCCGCCGGTGGCCAGGTAGCCGAGGGCACTGCGGGCGAAGCCGGATTCCTTGCTGCGCCCGCGCTTGAGATCGGCCACCCCGACCCAGCAGGCATGGCGGGCCCGGGTCAGGGCGACATAGAGCAGGCGCAGGTCTTCGGCCAGGCGCTCGTCGTCGGCGCGGGCCAGTTCCTCGGCGGAGGGCTTGAAGGTGCGGCGCAGCTGGCCTTGGTCATCGTGATAGCGCAGCGGCAGGGTCGTGCCTTCTTCGGCGCGATAGGCGCAGGCGAAGGGTAGGAACACCAGGGGATATTCCAGGCCCTTGGACTTGTGCACCGTCACCACCTTGACCAGCTCGGCGTCGCTTTCCAGGCGCAGGATCTGCTCGTCGGCGGCGCCTTGGGCGGCCAGTTGCTCGGCCAGGTGGCGGATCAGCGCCTGCTCGCCATCCAGCTCGCCGGCGGCACGCTGCAGCAGTTCGGCGAGGTGCAGCAGATTGGTCAGCACCCGCTCGCCATCGGCGCGAGCCATCAGCCGCTGCGGCAGGCGGAAGTCCTGCAGCAGGCGGCGCAGCATGGGCAGCATGCCCTGGCCGCGCCATAGCTGGCGATAGCCGCGGAATTGCAGCACCCGCGCCTCCCAGGCCTGCTCGTCGTGGTTGAGGGCATCCAGTTCGGCCAAGGGCAGGTCGAGGGTCAGGCTGCCCAGGGCCGCACGCAGCCGGCGATCCACATCGGGCTCGGCGCAGGCCTTGAGCCAGTCCAGCAGGCAGCGGGCCTCCTGGGCGGTGAACACCGAATCCTTGTCCGACAGATAGACGCTGCGCACCCCGCGCCGCACCAGCGCCTGGCGTACCGCCTGGGCCTCGCTGCCGGCGCGCACCAGGATGGCGATGTCGGCGGGCCGCAGTGGCGTGAACTCGCCGTCTTCGCGCCGAAAGCCGGCCTTGGCCTCGGCGGCCAGGGTCAGCAACCGGACGATCTCACTGGCGGTGCTCTCGGCCAGGGCGGCGCGATAGGCGGTGCCGGCCAGGGGCTCGTCTCCGGCCAGCTGCCAGAAGGTCAGGGCCGCACCCGGCGTGCCGTCGATCTCCAGCGCTTCACGCCGCCCCTGGGCGCTGACCGGCTCGAAGGGCACCGGATTGTCCTCGCCCTGGCGGAAGAGGAAGGCCGCCCGCGGGGCCGTGGCCTCGCCATGGGCGAACACCTGGTTGACCGCCGCGACCATGGCGGCGGTGGAACGGAAGTTGGTGTCCAGCGAGTGCAGGTGGCCGGCATTGGCGCGACGCGCCTGCAGGTAGGTATGGATGTCGGCGCCGCGAAAGGCATAGATGGCCTGCTTGGGATCGCCGATCAGGAACAGCCCGGTGCCCTCCCCCGCGCCATAGACGCTGCTGAAGATGCGGTACTGTACCGGGTCGGTGTCCTGGAATTCGTCGATCAGTGCCACCGGGAATTGCTCGCGGATCAGCGCCGCCAGCCGCGCGCCGGCGCCATCGGCCTGCAGCGCCCGATCCAGACGGGTGAGGATGTCGTCGAAACCCAGTTCGGCGCGGCGCAGCTTCTCGCGCTCGAATTTCTGCTGCACCCAGGCCGCCGCGTGCTCCAGCAGCGGCACCTCGGGGCTGGGCAGCTCGGCCAGTTGTCCGGGTAAGCGCGCCATGGCCGCCAAGGCCGGATGATCCGGCGGACTGGCCTTGGTCCAGACCTCGGCGAAGCCCTCCTCGGTCAGCCGGATAAAGCCGGTGCCGATATCCAGGTCCTCGCTGGCGGGGTTGTCCGCCCAGGCGACCAGCTTGTCGCACCAGGGCCCGAAGAATCGCTTCTGCAACTTGCGACCGTCGACCACCTTGGCGTCGCAGCCGGCCTGGCAGAGGTCGCGCACCTCTTCCGCCCACCGGGCCCAAGGCGCCTTGAGGTGTGCCAACCGCTCGCGACGCTCCGTCAGGGCGGTGGCCAGCAAGGCGGCCGGTTCACCCTGGGGCGCGCCCAGGGCCTCGCTCAGCAAGGGTCGCAGGCGCGCGGCCAGGGCGCAGGGCTCGCCCCAGTGCTCGATGACCCAGTCCAGCGCCTCGCCCTCCAGCGGATAGCAAAAGCGTCGCCAGTAGTCGCGCACCACCTGGGCGAGCAGCTCGCTCTGGTCCTGCTCCAGGTTCTGCACGAAGAGACTGCCGCTGTCGAAGGCGTGCTCGCGCAGCATGCGCTGGCACCAGCTGTGAATGGTGGAAACGGCCGCCTCGTCCATCCACTGGGCGGCGATGTCCAGGCGCCGGGCGCAATCGGCCCAGGCCTCGACCGGAAAGTCCTCGCGCAACTCGGCGAGCAGCGGATCGGGCGCGGCGATCTCGTCGCGAAAGAAGCGCGCCGCCTCGGCGAGGCGATGGCGAATACGATCGCGCAATTCCTGGGTGGCGGCATCGGTAAAGGTCACCACCAGGATCTGTGGCGGCAGCAGTTCGCGGCCGAAGGCCGTCTCGGGCGTACCGTGGCCCAGCACCAGACGTACATAGAGTGCGGAGATGGTGAAGGTCTTGCCCGTCCCGGCGCTGGCCTCGATCAGCTGATTGCCCTGCAGCGGAAAGCGCAGGGCGAGCGGACGCTGACTCATGCCTGGCCCTCCCCGCCCACTACCTGCCAGCCAGCGGTGTGTACCGGCGCATAGAGGGTCTGGCACCAGCCGTCGAATTCCTCGTCGACCAGCAAGGCGGCGAAGTCTGGATACTGCCGACGCAGCGCCGGATGGGTCGCCGCCTCGCCCTGATAGGCCTGCTCGGCTGCGGCCAGGGCCTTGTCCGGGTCATTGGCCAGCCAGGCGAAGGCGGTGCGGGGCGCGACGGGAAGCGGACGCCGCTGCCCCAGGGCCCAGGCGTCCAGCAATTCGTTCAGCTGCCGGCGGGCCAGCTCGGCGTCCAGTGGCGCCAGCAACAGGGTCAGATCGGTCGCCACCACTGCGGTGGTCAGCTGCAGCCCGCCGGCCGCGGCGACCAGATGCTGTACCCAGGGGCGCAGCAGCCGGTGCCACTTGCGGGTGCGCGTATTGCCCAGGCCATTGGCCTGAGCGGTCAGGGCCAGCAGGCCCTCGGGACCGCGGCGCAGCCGTTCGAGGTTGGCCACCAGTTGCAGCTCGCGATGTTCGATATCCAGGGTCAGGGCCTCTTCCAGGGGTTCGGGCCAGCGCAGAATCAGGGCCTCGACCTGGGCCACCACGGCGGGCAGCGGCTCGCGCAAGGCCCGCCCGGCCCGCTCGCCAAAACCCGCCAGCGGCAGCCGACCACTGCCGCGCAGGCGCTCCGCGGCGGCCATAAGCGCCTGATCCGCCTCGGCCGGCGCGGCCAGAGCCGCCGCCAGCAGGTCTTCGCCCAACTGGTAGCGGGTCAGGGCGTCCAGGCCGAAAGGCTCTTCGTCTTCCGCCGGCGCATCGGGCGGCGCGAAATGCACCTTGAGGCGATTGGCGAAGAACAGGTCCACCGGTCCGCGCAGAAAACGGGCGAGATCATCGAGGCCCAGGGGCTCTTCGGGCACCAGTGGCGGCAACAGCTCATCCTCGTCACGCGTGGTGCGGTCATGCACGCCCAGCCACTCGGCCGCGAAGCTGAAATAGCCGCGCTCGCCGCGGAAGTAGCGGGCACTGAAGGGTTGCAGGGGATGCTCCTGGGTCAGGGCCGTGAGCAGGCGCTCCGGTTCCTCTTCATGGCCGGCCAGCCGCCAACCGGCCTGGAGATGGTCGCGCAATTGGGCGACCAGCACCGACGGCGGGCGCTCGCTGTTGTCGCGGATGCTGCGCCCCACCCAGCTGATATAGAACTGATCGCGTGCCGAGAGCAGCGCTTCCAGCAGCAGATAGCGGTCGTCCTCCCGTCGCGAGCGGTCCCCGGGACGGTAGTCCTGGGCCATGAGATCGAAATCCAGCGGCGACTGGATGCGCGGATAGGCACCGTCATGCATGCCCAGCAGGCAGACCACGCGGAAGGGAATGGCCCGCATGGGCATCAGGGTGCAGAAATTGACCGCGCCGGCGAGAAAGCGCTGGGCCAGGCCACCGCTGTCCAGCCCCGCCAGCCAGGCCTCGCGCACCACGGTGAGCGGCAGCTCCTCGTCCAGCGCCACGTCCTCGCACAATTCCAGCCAGCGCTCGCGCAGATTCTCCAACTGTTCCAGCAGGTATTCGTCGTGCTCGTCCTGGGGGCTGAAGAACAGCGCCAGCAGCGCCTGCAGGCGGGCGCCCCACTCTGCCGGTCGCGCCGGCTGGGCCAGCGCCGCCTGGGCCGCGTCCAGGGCGTCGAGCAGATCCACCAGCGGCCCGACCAGGGCCGCGTCCAGGCCGCCCACCTCGTCGAAGGGCTCGATATCCCCCAGGGCCGCGCCGCTGCCGACGGCGTAGCCCAGCAGCATGCGCCTCAGGCCGAACCGCCAGGTGTTCTGCGTCAGCCCTTCCGGCAGATCAAGGCGACTGCGCTGCTCGGCATCCAGCCCCCAGCGCACGCCAGCGCCTTCCAGCCAGAGGTGCAGGGTTGGCAGATCGCCCTCGCGCAGGCCGAAGCGGGCGCGCAGCGCCGGCACGTCCAGCAGGTCGAGGATCTCGCTCAGGGCGAAACGGCTGTCGGGCAGCTGCAGCAGATGCTCCAGGGCGATCAGCAAGGGTTGGAAACCGCGCTGGTGCTGGTCGGCCAGGCTGAAGGGGATGAAGCGCGGATCGCCACGCTCGAGCTGGCCGAACACCGCGCGGATGTGCGGCGCATAGGCATCGATGTCCGGCACCATGACGATAACGTCGCGCGGCCGGAGGCTGCTGTCGCTGCTGAAGCGCGCCAGCAGCTGGTCGTGAAGGATCTCCACCTCGCGCTGGGGACTGTGGGCCACATGGAAGCGCATGGACCTGTCCCGCGCCGGATCGACCGCCGGCCAGCGCTCGCGGGTCTCGCTCAGCGGACGCAATTCGAGAATGTCGTCCTGCAACTGGCCGAGCAGGTGCTGGGGTTCGGCCTCGGCGAAGAGGTCGATGCGCCCGCCATTGAGGGCCTCGAACAGGCGGCGATAGCCATCGGGTTCGTCGAATTCGTCCAGCAGATGGATGTAGTCGCGGCCCTGCTTGCCCCAGCTGGCCAGCAGCGGCTGGCCGTGCTGGTGCAGCGCCTCGGCATCCAAGGTCTGTGGCATGCCCGGCTTGCGCTGCTGGCGGCGATAGTTCTGCCGCAGCAGATCCTGGTCGGCGACGATGTCGGACCAGTGATGGCGACAGGGATTGTGCACGCAGAGCAGCACCTGGCTGAACTGGGCCAGGGCGGCCAGGGCTTCGAGGGTCTGCGCCGGAATCGCCGACAGCCCAAAGATCACCACCCGCCGCGGCAGACCGGCAGGCGGCTCGGTCGCCGCCTGCATGACCTCAAGAAAGCGCCGGTGCACCCCGGCCCGACTGCGGGCCAGACCGCCATCGCCCACATCGTCCAGCAGCGCCCGCCACAGCTGCGCCTGCCAGCGGCAACTTTCCGGCAAGGGACGCCGACCGTCGCGCAGGCTGGCCAGCAGATCGCGCCCCGCCGCCCAGTCGTTGAGCCAGTCGGCGCGATAGACCTGGTAGCCGTCATAGAGATCGGCCAGGCGCTCGGCCAGCTGATAGCGCTTGCGCAGATCGCCGTCATCGTCGAGAAAGCGCCGCAGGGCGGCGAAGTCCGGTTGCAGGAGCAGGGTCGGCAGGAGCCGCATCAGGCGCCAGGTCAGGGGCGCGCGGTCCAGCGGCGAGGATGGCGGGACCTGGTCACGCCCCAATACCTGGCGATAGGTCCGCCAGAGGAAGGCCGCCGGCAACTGCACCTCGAGGGCCGCAGCGACCCCGCAGCCACCCTCATCATCACCGCGCGGATCCTCGGCCAGCGCCAGCTTGAGCCACTGGGCGATGCCATTGCTCTGCACCAGCACCTGTTCGTTTTCCAGCGGCGCCAGGGGATACCGCCGCATCCAGCCGACCGCCAGGCCACGCAGCTCCTCGAGCCGATTGCCATGTACCACCATGAATCCGGGAGTGAGCGCCTCGGACATCCTACGCCTCGCTGTTCGCTATCTGCGGCCAGGGTAAGGATCACCCGCGCCAGACACCAGCCCGCAATGTGTTGACCGACGCATGACGCAGTGCACAGCCGCTCCGTCCACCCGCCTATCGCGGGACTCGAGCCGGTAGACTCAGCCGCTATCGGCCGCCGGCCTTCGACAGGATGTTTTCATGCGTTTCCTCGTTGCCCTTCCCCTGCTTCTGGGCGCCGCCCTCGCCCATGCCGACAACGGCGAGCCCGTCGACTGCGCCAGCCTGCAGGCGCAGTTGCCCTTGCCTCTGCTCCAGCAGACCTCCGGCCTGCCCCTGGCCTATGCCCGGCAGATCGCCGGCGGCTGCGCCTTCACCGATCGCGACACCGGCCAGCCGGCCAACTACCTGCTGGGCCTGTCGGCGGGCTACGAGAATGGCGGTCGGGCGCTGGCCAAGCTGCGTCGGCAGGTGCAGTCCTTGAGCGAACAACTGGAGTGCAAGGCCATCGACGGCCTGGGCGAAGGCGCCAGCGCCTGCAGCAAGCCCTTGCTGGGCACCCAGGTGTTCTTCATCAAGCGTGACCGTATTCATACGGTGACGGCATCCAGCCCGCTGGAATACGAGAAACCCGAGCTGGCGGCCAAGCTGCGCCAGGCGGCCCAGGCAACCGCCCAGGCCTGGGCACAGCGGCTATAGGGGAAGGCGCGCCCTAGTGGCCGCGCCGATTGAGGTCTTCCGAATAAAGATCGTCTTCCAGCTCATTGCCGGGGATGGCGTGCTCTTCCGCCGCCCAGGCGCCCAGGTCGATCAGTTTGCAGCGGTCGGAACAGAAGGGCCGGTTGGCGCTCTTCTCGCTCCATTCCACGGGTGCGCCACAGGTGGGGCAGTCCACGGTAAGAGTGCTCATGCTTGGCCTCCGTCAAGGGTCAGATAAAAGGAATGCAGGCGCTCCACCTCGGTGTGGAGCTGGGCGAGATCGCCGTCGTTGCAGATGACGTCATCGGCCTTGGCCAGCCGCTCGGCGCGCGGCAACTGCGCCGCCAGGATGGCCCGCACCTGAGTCTCGTCCACCCCGTCGCGACGCATGGCTCGTTCGAGCTGCAGCGCTTCCGGCACGTCTATCACCAGCCCCCGCCGGACCAGCGCCCGCTGCCCGGATTCGAACAGCAGCGGCGACACCAGGATGGCATAGGGCGACGCTGCGCGGGCCAAGGCCGCCAGGATTTCCTGGCGAATGAGAGGATGCAGCAGGGCTTCGAGCCAGCGCCGCTCGGCCGGATCGGCAAAGATCGCGGCTCGCAGCGCCGCTCGATCCAGGCTGCCATCCGGCTGCAAGACAGCGGGCGAAAAATGCCCGGCGATCTCAGCCAACGCCGGTCGTCCTGGCTCAACCACCCAGCGGGCGGCCTGGTCAGCATCGACACAGGTGATGCCCAGTTGGGCAAAGTGCTCGGCAGCGGCGCTCTTGCCACTGCCGATGCCCCCGGTCAGGCCGAGGGTCCAGGCAGAAGTCATCGGAATCCGGCGAAGTTCAGGTACAGGCCGGTTATTTGATCACCCCAGAGCAAGGCAATCCACCCCGCCACGGCGAGATAGGGACCGAAGGGCAAGGGCGTGCTGCTTTCCGCCCGCCGCAGCCGCAGGGTAATGACACCCAGAATGGCGCCCACCAGCGACGACAGCAGGATGGTCAGGGGCAGGATCTGCCAACCGCCCCACGCGCCGAGCAGCGCCAGCAGCTTGAAGTCGCCATAGCCCATGCCTTCCTTGCCGGTCACCAGGCGGAACAGCTGAAACACCAGCCACAGACTCAGATACCCCGCCACCGCGCCCCAGACCGCATCACCCAGATTGGTGAACAGGCCGAACTGGTTGACGATCAGCCCCAGCCACAGTAGCGGCAGGACGATAATGTCCGGCAACAGTTGGTGATCAGCATCGATCAGACTGGCCGCCAGCAAGCCCCAGGTCAGCAACAGGAAGGCCCCGCCCTGCCAGGTCACGCCCAGATGCCAGATGACCCAGGCCGACAGCAGCCCACAGGCCAGCTCCACCAGCGGATAACGCAGGCTGATAGAGGCCTGACACCCATTGCAGCGACCGCGCAGGAGCAGATAACTCAGCACCGGCACATTTTCCCAGGGCCGCACGGCGCGCTGGCAATGAGGGCAGCGGGAAGCAGGTCGCGCCAGGTTGAAGGGGGCGCCTGCCGGCTCGGCCGGCAGCTCCAGCACCTCACGCGCCTCCGCCTGCCAAGCCCGCCACAGCATCACCGGCAGGCGATAGACCACCACATTGAGAAAGCTGCCCATCAGCAGCCCCAGGACCAGCGCGCACAACGCCGCGGCCAGCGGCGCGCCGGCCAAAAATTCCAGCAGCGCCATCAGACCACCGAGCCGAGCTGGAAGATGGGCAGGTACATGGCAATGATCAGACCACCCACCAGAACCCCCAGGACCGCCATGATCATCGGCTCCATCAGGGTGGTGAGGTTGTCGACCATGTTGTCGACCTCGTCTTCATAGAAGGTCGCGACTTTGGACAGCATCTCGTCCAGCGAGCCCGACTCCTCACCAATGGCCGTCATCTGGATGGCCATCGAAGAGAACACCCCGGTAGTACGCATGGAGAAGTTGAGCTGCATACCGGTGGACACATCGCCCTTGATCTTCTCCACGGCATTGCGGAACACCACGTTGCCGGTTGCCCCTGCTACCGAGTCCAAGGCATCCACCAGCGGGACACCCGCCGCAAAGGTAGTGGCCAGGGTCCGGGCATAACGGGCAATGGCGGACTTATAGAGAATTGAGCCAATGAGCGGGATCTTCAGCAGCCCCCGATCCGTAGCGTCACGAAACTTCTCCGACTTCTTGTAGAAGTGCCGCAGGACGAAAGCCAGCACAAAGATTCCGCCCAGTACCAGCAACCACCACTCCTGCAAGACCTCGGAAATGGCGATGACCATAAGGGTAAAGGCCGGCAACTGAGCACCGAAGCCCTCGAACACCGATTGGAATTGAGGCACTACCTTGATCAATAGAATGGCCGACACGATCACCGCGACGACGATGACCGCCGCAGGATAGGTCATGGCCTTCTTGATCTTCTTCTTCAACGCCTCGGTCTTTTCCTTGTAGGTGGCTACCCGATCCAGCAAGGTCTCCAAGGCACCCGATTGCTCACCCGCATCCACTAGGTTGCAATAGAGATCGTCGAAATACTGCGGCTGCTTGCGCAAGGAGTTAGCGAGGCTGTTACCTGCGGCGACGTCCTGCTTGATGTCGTCGACCATCTTGCGCATGTTGGGATTGTCGAAGCCCTCGCCGATGATGTCGAAGGCCTGCAGCAGGGGCACTCCTGCGGTCATCATAGTCGCCAGCTGCCGGGTGAACAGGGCGATATCCATGGGCTTGATCTTCTTGCCCTTGCTGAATAGCGACGCTGACTTCTTGCGCACCCGGGTCGGATTGATGCCCTGCTTGCGCAACTGCGCCTTGATCAACGCCGGATTCAGGCCCGTCATCTCGCCCTTCACCTTGGTCCCTTTGCGATCGGTCCCCTCCCAGGTGAAGCTGCCCATCTTGATAGCTTTATCGGCCATGGCCTCGACTCGTCAAAGGCTCGGCCCGCGGTGGCGAGCCCGTCAAAAGAATGCTCTGTTCAGAGCCGGTTGCCGCTTTAAAGGCAAGCATCGCGCCAAACATCGACGGCTTTAGCGTTCTGCGGCAATCAAGACGCGTGGACAGCAATCATGCGATGCACCATTCCAGTCCCCTCTCCCTTCGGGAGAGGGCTAGGGTGAGGGAAGCCGTTAATCCTTTGTGACCCGATTAATCTCTTCCAGGCTAGTGATTCCCTGCATCGCCTTCACCAGCCCCGACCGCCGCAGATCATTGAAGCCCTCCTTACGCATCCGCGCCGCGATCTCGATGGAGTTGCCCTCCTCCATGATCATCTGCTGCAGCGCCGGGGTGATCTTCACCACCTCGTAGATCCCCACCCGGCCGCGATAGCCCGCATTACAGTCTTCGCAACCGATGGGTTGGTAAAGAGTGAAGCTGCCGATATCTTCCGCGCGAAAGCCTTCCGCCAGCAGCGCCTCACGGGGCACCTCATGGACTCGCTTGCACTTGTTGCACAACTTGCGCGCCAGCCGCTGGGCGATGATGAGGTTGACCGAGGTCGCCAGGTTGAAGGCAGGCACCCCCATGTTACGCAAGCGCGTCAGGGTTTCCGCCGCGCTGTTGGTGTGCAGGGTCGACATCACCATGTGACCGGTCTGGGCTGCCTTGATGGCGATCTCCGCCGTTTCCAGGTCCCGGATCTCACCGACCATGATCACGTCAGGATCCTGACGTAGAAAAGCCCGCAGCGCCTGGGAGAAGTCGAGCCCCTGACGCGGATTGACGTTGACTTGGTTGATGCCTTCCAGGTTGATTTCCACTGGATCTTCAGCGGTGGAAATATTGATGTCTTCGGTATTGAGGATGTTGAGGCCGGTATAGAGGGATACCGTCTTGCCCGAACCGGTCGGCCCGGTCACCAGGATCATGCCCTGCGGCTGCTTGAGTGCTTGCAGATAGAGTTCCTTCTGCACATCCTCGTAGCCCAGGGCATCGATCCCCATCTGGGCGCTGGAAGAGTCCAGAATACGCATCACGATCTTCTCGCCCCAGAGGGTGGGCAGGGTGTTGACCCGGAAGTCGATGGACTTGGTCTTGGAGACCTTCAGCTTGACCCGGCCGTCCTGGGGCTTACGACGCTCGGAGATATCCATATTGGACATCACCTTGAGCCGCGCCGAAATTCGCGAAACCAGCTGCACCGGCGGCCGCGCTGCCTCGTGCAGGACACCGTCGGTACGGAAGCGCACCCGGTACATCTTTTCATAAGGCTCGAAGTGCAGATCGGACGAACCCTTTTTGATCGCATCCAGCAACATCTTGTTGACGAACTTCACCACAGGCGCATCGTCAGCATCGGTACCTGCAACGGCTTCCTGAGGCCGCTCGCCGCCCTCAGTCTCAAGATCAAGATCGATATCGCCCAGATCCAGTCCACCCGTGCCGCCATCGAGATACCTTTCAATCGCCTGATGCAGCTTGTCGTCCTCGACCAGCACGACCTCGACGGCCAGCTTGCTGCCAAAGGACACATCATTGATGGCCTGCTGGTTGGTAGGATCGGAAAGTGCGATGAAAAGCTTGTTGCCTCTTTTGCTCAAAGGCAGAAAGTGATGCTGCTGCATCAGCTTCTCGTTGACGATGTCCTTTGGTAGCTGCTCCTTGTCGATAGCCGCGAGATCGAGAAAGGGCACACCAAATTCCTGAGCAGCTAGTTCCGCCAGAGGCCGGCTCTGCACCAGCCGCTGCTGAACGAGATAGGTCACCAGTGGCACCTTGGCCTGCTTGGCCTTGACGACTGCTTGCTGCGCTGCCGCCTCCGCCAGCAACTGCGCATCCACCAACTGGCGCGCCAGTCCCGACAGCATCACCGTCTCGTTCATCGTCATTCCCACCCTTGGCTACAACAGGCGTTATAGCACCCTCCAGACCGCCCGCAAAATGGCGCCAGACAGCTGACATTTTTTGTCACGTGCTGCCCCTTTGTTGACGCCTATCCCAAATGAAACGTGCTGCAGTCGCCATTTTTCTTTGGCACGGCCTATGCTTTATCTCTCACAGGCACGTTGGCCTGATCCAACCTCGGAGATTTGGAATGAAAGCTCAGAAAGGCTTTACCCTGATTGAATTGATGATCGTTGTAGCGATCATTGGCATTTTGGCTGCTATTGCTATCCCTCAATACCAGAACTATGTGGCTAGATCTCAAGTATCCAGAGTCATGGCAGAGTCGGGCGCACTTCGCACTGCTATAGAGGATTGCGTACTGAATGGCAGAACTGTTGTAGGGGCTGGCGCTGGCCAGTGTGACCCAGGCGCGACCGGATCTAACCTTGTTACTGGTAACTCTCAAACCGGCGCAGCGCTTCCCGCAGGCACAGGTGTGCCGCAGATAGCTGCTCTCGCCGCAGGCGCTCCTACGATTACCGCGACTTTTGGCGGAAACGCTGCTCAAGTACTCACTGCAGCTCAAGCACAGATCGTTTGGACCCGCACTCAAGCAGATGGAACTTGGCGTTGTACTTCGCCTAACGTACCTAACAACCTGCGTCCTAATGGTTGCCCTGCACAGTAGGAAAGCGCGTAACCCTAAAGTGCCCCGCAGAAAACCGGGGCACTTTAGGACTTAGGCAAAAAATTTTTGATCATTTACAATTAAAATTCTTGAATACTTTATCAATCCACTTACGGCATCCCCTTCCCTCCAAACGCCCCCACTACCGTCCCCGTACTAAAGCTCGCATCCTCCTCCGCCAGCGCCACATAAAGCCCCGCTAACTCCGCCGGCTGCCCTGCTCGTCCTAGCGGCGTGTCCTGCCCAAATTCCTTCATCTGCCCTTCCAATTGCCCGCCCGCCACCTGCAGCGGCGTCCACACCGGACCTGGAGCCACGGCGTTGACGCGAATGCCCTTCTTGGCCAGTTGCTTGGCCATGCCCTTGGTAAGATTGAGGATGGCGGCCTTGGTCGAGGCGTAGTCGATGAGTTCTTCGCCGGGATCGTAGGAGTTCACCGAGACGGTATTGATAATGCTGGCGCCCGGCGGCAGGTGCGGGATGGCGGCCTTGCTGAAGCGGAAGACGTGATAGACGTTGGTTTTGAAGGTCCGGTCGAATTGCTCGTCGGTGATCTCTAGTATGTCGGCCTTGCTCTGCTGATAGGCGGCATTGTTCACCAGCAGGTCCAGGCCGCCGAGTTGCTGGATGGCCTTGCTCACCACATCTTCGCAGGCCTCCTGGGTACGGATGTCGGCCGGCAGAGTGATGGCCTTGCGGCCAGCCTCCTGGATCAGCTTGACCACCTCCTGAGCGTCGGATTCTTCGGAAGGGTGGTAGTTGATGGCCACATCCGCGCCTTCCCGGGCACAGGCAATGGCCACGGCGCGACCGATGCCGCTGTCGCCGCCGGTGATGAGGGCCTTGCGTCCGGCCAGACGGCCCGAGCCGTGATAGCTGCTTTCGCCATGGTCGGGACGCGGCTCCATCTTGCTGGTGAGCGCCGGCCATTCCTGACGCTGCTCCTTGAAAGGCTCGCGCGTGTACTTGGTGCGCGGGTCCTGCAGGGGCTTGGCGGGACGAGTCGCACTGCTGCCTTCCTGGGCGACGGCAGCGCCCGAAGCAGCGGCGGCGAGTCCCACGGCGGAGCCGACGAGCACGTTACGACGGGTGAGGGAGTAATCGGTCATCGAGGCTCTCCGCATGGGCAGCTATCTATTGGCAGGATAATGGGGGCGAAGCTGCGGCAAGGCTGGATCCGCAAAGGTTTAGGTATGACGACTCCCGTAAAGGTTTCCCGAATGCATGCCGCCCTGACCGCTGACCTTCGCGCGCAACAATCACGTCAGGCCGAGATGCCTTGACGAATCGCGAAGTCAGAGGCGGACAGCAGTGCGACACATCGCCACAGGGCTTGGCACGGGCACGACGACCAGGCTTGCACAGCAGATGAGCGAAGACTTATCATTGAAAGCTTCGTGCCGGTGTAGCTCAGTTGGTAGAGCGGCGCATTCGTAATGCGAAGGTCGTAGGTTCGACTCCTATCTCCGGCACCATCCCTCCGCTTCATTCCTCCTCGCTCTTTTCAAAGCCTTCAAGGCCTTAGCCGCCTTGGGCCGCGTCTTTCTGCGCTCCTTTCCGATCTGCGCCTTGCGTGCGAGCCGACGGCAAACGCCGGAGCAAACTGGCGGCTCCCTGTCCCTCGGCTACTCTTACCCAGCGCATGACAGTGCCTTACACCGCCTGATTTCGGCTTGCTTGACGGGCGGCAACACCTGAACGGCGGCTGACCAAAGGGTCGAATATCCAGCCCCTCTGTGGCACCATACCGCGCTGCGAAATCCCGCAATTTCTGCAATCCATCAGCCTGCCGCACGGATGCCTGTCCGTTGCGGAGCATGAGGCTGGCGACAGGCACGTTGAGAGAATAACCACGATGAGCCGCTCTACTGAGGTCGTGAGATGAAACTAACGAAGTATCTAAAACCAACCGGTTGGCTTCTGGCCGGTGCCGCCGCGCTGCTGCTCAGCGGGTGCGACGCCGTGCTGCTGGACCCGAAAGGCTCCATCGGCGTGCAAGAACGCAACCTCATCTACACAGCGTTCGGCCTCATGCTGATCGTGGTGATCCCGGTCATCGTGATGACCTTCCTGTTCGCCTGGAAGTACCGCGCTACCAACAAGGAAGCCAAGTACACCCCGAACTGGGCTCACTCCTACAAGATCGAAGCCGTGGTCTGGCTGGTCCCCCTGGCCATCGTGGTGTTCCTGAGCATCCTGAACTGGAAGACTTCCCACGAGCTGGATCCCTTCAAGCCGCTCGACCATTCCGAGCAGCCGCTGGTGATCGAAGCGGTCTCGATGGACTGGAAATGGCTGTTCATCTATCCCGAGCAAGGCATCGCCTCGGTGAACGAGATCGCCATCCCGGTGAATCGTCCGGTGCAGTTCAAGATCACCTCCGAGTCGGTCATGAACACCCTGTCGATCCCAGCCCTGGGCGGCATGATCTATGCCATGTCCGGCATGCAGAGCCAGCTGCACCTGATCGCCGATCATCCCGGCGAATTCGAAGGTCGCTCGGCCAACTACAGCGGCGCCGGCTTCTCCGACATGATCTTTGCCGTGCACGCGGTACCCACCGCCGGTGATTTCGACGCCTGGGTGAACAAGGTCAAGCAGTCGGGTGGCAAGACCCTGGACCAGGCGAGCTACACCGAGCTGGCCAAGCCCAGCGAGAAGCAGCCGGTCGCCTACTACTCGACGGTCGAGCCGGATCTGTTCAGAACGGTCATCAAGAAGTTCATGAAGTCCGACTTCAGCAAGCAGACCGATCACGTGATGGACATGAGCCAGCACGGCGGTCAACACGGTACCGAGGAATAAGTCATGTTCGGTAAATTAACTCTCGCGGATATTCCGTATCACGAGCCGATCATTCTCGTAACGTTCATCGTGGTTGCCTTGGGCGGCCTGGGACTGGTGGGAGCGATCAGCTACTTCGGCAAGTGGGGCTACCTCTGGAAAGAGTGGCTGACCACCGTCGACCACAAGAAGATCGGCGTGATGTACTTCATCGTCGCCCTGATCATGCTGCTCCGTGGCTTCTCCGACGCCATCCTGATGCGTAGCCAGCAGGCCATCGCCTCCGGCGGGGCCGAGGGCTACCTGCCACCCCATCACTACGACCAGATCTTCACCGCCCACGGCGTGATCATGATCTTCTTCGTGGCGATGCCGTTCGTGGCCGGCCTGATGAACGTGGTGACCCCGCTGCAGATCGGTGCCCGCGACGTGGCCTTCCCCTTCCTGAACTCGCTGAGCTTCTGGCTGTTCGTGGCCGGTGCCGTGCTGATCATGATGTCGCTGTTCGTGGGCGAATTCGCCGCGACCGGCTGGGTGGCCTATCCGCCGCTGTCAGGCATCCAGTACAGTCCGGGCGTAGGGATGGACTACTACATCTGGGCCCTTCAGCTCTCCGGTATCGGGACGACCCTGACCGGCGTCAACTTCTTCGTGACCGTGCTGAAGATGCGTACCAAGGGCATGACCCTGATGCGCATGCCGATCTTCACCTGGACCTCCTGGTGTACTGCCATCCTGATCATGGCGGCCTTCCCGATCCTCACCGTGACCCTGGCGCTGCTGACCCTGGACCGTTACCTGGGCTTCCACTTCTTTACCGCGGAAGCCGGCGGCAACCAGATGATGTACACCAACCTGATCTGGGCCTGGGGCCACCCCGAGGTATACATCCTGATCCTGCCGGCCTTCGGCGTGTTCTCGGAAGTGACCTCCACCTTCAGCAAGAAGCGTCTGTTCGGCTACGTCTCGATGGTCTGGGCAACGGTAGCCATTACCGTGCTGTCCTTCATCGTCTGGCTGCACCACTTCTTCACCATGGGCTCGGGCGCTAACGTCAACGCCTTCTTCGGCATCGCGACCATGATCATTGCGATCCCGACAGGGGTGAAGATCTTCACCTGGCTGTTCACCATGTATCAGGGCCGCATCCAGTTCACCTCGCCGATGCTCTGGACCCTGGGCTTCATCGTGACCTTCAGCATCGGCGGCATGACCGGCGTCCTGCTGGCGGTACCGGGTGCCGACTTCGTGCTGCACAACAGCCTGTTCCTGATCGCCCACTTCCACAACGTGATCATCGGCGGCGCCGTGTTCGGCTACTTCGCCGGCATGATCTACTGGTTCCCGAAGGTCTTCGGCTTCAAGCTGAACGAGAAGCTGAACAAGCAGGCCTTCTGGTGCTGGCTGATCGGCTTCTATGTCGCCTTCATGCCGCTGTACATGCTGGGCTTCATGGGCATGACCCGTCGTCTGAACCACTACGACAACCCCGACTGGCATCCCTTCCTGGTGACCGCCGCCATCGGCGCCGGCATCATTGCCCTGGGCATCCTGAGCCAGCTGTGGATGTTCTACGTCAGTATCCGCGACCGCAACCTGCCGGAGAACGTGGACGTGACGGGCGATCCGTGGGATGGCCGTACCCTGGAATGGTCGACCTCTTCGCCGCCGCCCTTCTACAACTTCGCTGAAGTGCCGGAAGTGCACGACATCGACGCCTACTGGGGCATGAAAGAGAAAGGCATCACCGAGAAGAAGGATGCGGACTACAAGCAGATCCACATGCCGCGCAACACTGGCGCCGGTATCGTGATCAGCCTCTTCGCCCTGATCCTTGGCTTCGCCCTGATCTGGCACATCTGGTGGCTGGCCATCGCCAGCTTCGTGGGCTGCATCGTCACTGCGGTTGTCCGCAGCTACGACGACGACGTCGACTATTACGTACCAGCGGAAGAAGTGGCACGCATCGAAACCGCGCGCATTCAGTCCCTGGCGAAATTGAAGCAGGCCTAACCCAATGGCGAATCAAGTTATGCATAACGAAGTCGCCCATGCCGAGGAGCATGGGCACCACGACGCCGGATCGATGAAGACGTTCGGCTTCTGGTCCTACCTGATGACCGACTGCATTCTGTTCGGGACGCTGTTCGCGACCTATGCAGTCCTGAGCGGGGCCCATGCCGATGGCCCCTCCCAGAAGGACATCTTCGAACTGTCGTTCGTCCTGGTCGAAACCTTCCTGCTGCTGTTCTCCAGTATCACCTACGGCTTCGCCATGATTGCCCAGCATCATGGCAGCAAGGGTGGCGTCCTGGGTTGGCTGGCGGTTACCTGGCTGTTCGGTGCCGGCTTCATCGGCATGGAACTCTATGAGTTCAACCATCTGATCCATGAGGGCTATGGTCCGGATCGCAGTGCCTTCCTGTCCGCGTTCTTCGCCCTGGTCGGTACCCACGGTCTGCACGTGAGCTCGGGTCTGATCTGGATGATCGTGTTGATGCTGCAGATCTCTTCCAAGGGTCTGACCACCACCAACGTGACCCGCCTGTCGTGCCTGAGCCTGTTCTGGCACTTCCTGGACATCATCTGGATCTTCGTCTTCACCATCGTCTATCTGATGGGGGTGCTGTAATGGCGCACGACCATAACGCCCACGGGCATACCGCCGAGAGCCATGGCACTTTCAAGAGCTACATGGTCGGCTTCATCCTGTCGGTCATCCTGACGGTCATTCCCTTCGGCCTGGTGATGTTCCCCACCTTCTCCAAGGGTGCGACCCTGGCGATCGTGGTGATAATGGCGGTGGTACAGCTGCTGGTGCACCTGTACTTCTTCCTGCACCTGAACACCTCCGAAGAGCAGCGTTGGAACGTGATCTCCTTTGGTTTCACCGTGGTCATCGTCGGTATCCTGGTCGTGGGATCCCTGTGGATCATGTACCACATGCACCAGAACATGATGATCCACTGAACCGGGCCGACGTGATGATCAAGAAGTACCTTCTCGTGACGAAGCCGGGCATCATCTTCGGCAACCTGATCTCGGTTGCCGGCGGGTTCTTCCTGGCTTCCAAAGGGAGCATCGACCCGCTGTTGCTGCTGGCGACGGCTATCGGGGTGTCGTTGGTCATTGCTTCCGGCTGTGTGTTCAACAACGTGATCGATATGGACATCGATCAGAAGATGGAAAGAACCCGCAATCGTGCGCTGGTCCAGGGCACGATCTCCTCGAAGGTGGCGCTGGCCTATGCCACCCTCCTCGGCCTGGCCGGGGTGGGACTGCTGTACGTGGCGACCAATGCGGTCGCCACCGCCTTCGCGGTGATGGGTTTCGTGGTGTACGTAGGTCTCTACAGCCTCTGGCTGAAGCGCACCTCGGTATACGGCACCCTGGTCGGTAGCCTGTCCGGTGCCGCACCGCCGGTGATCGGCTACTGCGCCGCCAGCGGCCAGTTCGACAGTGGCGCTGCGGTGCTGCTGCTGATCTTCTGTCTCTGGCAGATGCCGCATTCCTACGCCATCGCCATCTTCCGTCTCAAGGACTACACCGCGGCCTCGATTCCGGTCCTGCCGGTGGCCAAGGGGATCTCGGTGACCAAGCGTCACATCGTCTGGTACACCGTGGCCTTCATGGCCGCCACCCTGCTGCTGACCGTGCTCGGCTACGCCGGCTACGTCTATCTGGCAGTGGCCGCCGTGATCGGGGCCTGGTGGCTGCGTCTGGCCTTCATGGGCTATCAGGCCGAGAACGATGTCCAGTGGGCACGCAAGCTGTTCGGGTTCTCCATCATCGCCATCACCGCCCTGAGCGTCATGATGTCGGTGGACTTCCAGATCCCGGGCGACGTGCTGTTGACCTACGCACGCTGAGACGCACCGTCCCATGAAAGAGCCCGGCCCAGTGCCGGGCTTTTTCATGCCTGCGTGAAAACTACTTCAGCTAGTCCTGGTTGGTGATGACGCGCCAGGTTTGGCGGCGACTGGCGGGCAGGTCACCCCGCAAGCCATTCGGCGACTTGCTGTCGCTGCCATAGATCGCCGCATCCGCCAGGGTCCCTTCCATGCTGAAAGTGCCGTCACCGTAGACGAAGGGCACGATTCCACCGAGCAGACCATCGAGCTGGATACGCCCATAGACTGTATCCGTCCCCAGGTTGAACAGGCCGCTGTTGTTGCCGCCGGTGTAGGGATCCAGGGCATAGAGGTAGGTGGTGACCCCAGCGGTACAGGCGTCGGTGCTGGGAATTAGCGAACTCATCAGCAGGGTGCCGCTGAAGAGCTGGGGCTTGTTGATTACTAGTTCGCCATTCAAGGGAAGATTCAGATACCAGCCCTGTTTGCCGTTGGTCGCCGTAATAGCGTCGTAGTTCACCGACGTCGTGGAGAGGGTGTTCGCCGTACTGCTGACACTGGAACCGGCAGAACTGGTGTAGCTGATGCGCTGGTCGGTACCCAGGGTCTGCTGCTGGAGGTTGGCGATCGTCAGTACCGGAGTACTGCTGGCCGCCGCTCCATCTGTCTGGCGATCCCAGATGCCATAGAGCGTCATGGCCTTGCTGGTATTGGCGAGGCCGTCGCTGGCCTCGAGGTATTTACCGGTACCAAAGAGCACCAGATGCCCCGTTCCACTGGGATGAGCCACGACTGAAGGACTGGCGGTGATCGGCTGGACCAGATTGGTGGTACCGGGCGCCAGGCTACTGGCCTGGGCGGTATAGAGGGGCCGCCCCCCGAAGGCAACACGGAAGTTGTCTGCTGCGGCCGTTGCGGTCAGGGAGGTGCCGATCAGGTCGAAGCGCCAGAGATTGCCGTGGAGGTCACCGGCATAGGCATAGTCGGCGATCAGGTCGCCATCGACATCGGCCACGAAGGGCGAACTCAGGCCATTGGGTGTGGCGATGTTATCGCTGGCCGGCAAGGCCTTGATCAGGCTGCCGTCGGCCACGTTCATCACATAGAGCACGGCGTTGTCCTGCGCACTGTTGTAACCGTTGCTGACCACCACTGCCCAACCACCGGTATGCAGCCGGGTGATGATCGGCTGCGCGTAGGTGAAGCCCAGGTCCTTGTAGCTGGCATCCGCGTCCGACTTTTCCCAGAGCAGCGCTGGGGCATTGGGATTGGTGATATCCAGCGCGAAGATGCCCCGCTCTCCCCCGCGCAGCGTGCCAATCAGTACCGTGCGCCAGGCCCCGTTGAAATAGACGTCGCCTACCACTGGCGTGTTGTCGACATAGG
This sequence comes from Pseudomonas sp. RIT411, assembly GCF_003057735.2. NCBI lineage: Bacteria > Pseudomonadati > Pseudomonadota > Gammaproteobacteria > Pseudomonadales > Pseudomonadaceae > Pseudomonas > Pseudomonas sp. RIT411. The sequence continues at coordinate 72,747 of NZ_QBIZ02000014.1, read as the reverse complement.
ACTGATGGCCCCCACCGTTATAGCTGCGCTCGGTCAGTCGGTTGAGATTGCCGATGACCGCACTGGGAACGAAAGCAAAGACCTCCTGCCCCTGATCGTTGAAGGCATGCAGCATGCCGTCGTTGGCACCGACATAGATACGTCGCTCACGAGCCGCATTGGTGGTGCGGAACGTGGCGTAGGAATTGTCTCCGACGGTCGCATTCATCAGGGCGATGGGACTGTTGGGACCGTCCACCACCACTGGAGAAGAGTTCACGATATCACCGAGGATATGGCTACGCGGTCGAAACGATGGCGTGGCCCCGGGCGACTCCAGACTGCGATCGCCGCGCAGATAATCCACCCGGCGACTGCCATAGGTGTCGGTGGCACCACCGGAGGCCTTGTTGAGCCTGAGTTGTTGATCGGTATTCAGATTCGCCCAGGCGAAATCGGTCAAGGCGCCGCCCTTGGCCATGTAGATCTTGCGGGTGCCGAAGGCGGTATTACCCGGAGCGAACCTGCCATCGAGTTGTTGAGCGGCACTCCAGATCCGCGTCTGGGTGGTACCCGTGCGTTGGTACTTGATGACATCACCGCTCCAGTCGGCACTGGAAAAGGATGGGGAATAGGTAAAGAGCGCGTTGGTGTCCCCTACCCGGGTGGGCGATACGGTCTGGCTCGCGCCGACGCTGGTGGACTGGGTGATCCGCGTGATGACCTTGCCAAGAGAGGTGATCAGGTCGCTGGCATTTTCCGCACTGAAGAACTCCCCCCGCGAATTGATTGCCGCGTGCCAGAGGTCATAGACATTGTTCTGATTGACCGAGTTGTCTGCACCCGCCACTGGCCAGGACGTAGTACCTGCGGCCAAGCCAGCGTAGCCGCCGGCAAAGGTATCGCCATCCCAATCCGGATTGATCAGCGCACTGCTCAAGCCGATACCCACGTAGAACCCCGTGAGGTGCTGCCAGGTGGCTGGGTCGTTACGCGGATTCCAGTAGGGCGAAAGCGTAGTGGTCCCCCGTACCTCATTGCTGGTCACGGTATTGTAGGGCGGTACCTTGTTGTCGAGACCGGGCTGGGCATCGGTGCGCCAGTAGAGAAAGGCCAGGTCTGCGAGAGTGCTGGCCGTAGTGTCCTGGAACGGTGCCTGTGGTGAGTACTGCTGCCCGTCCGGAAGGGTTGCGGCTGTACCATCGACGTTGCCGGAATTCAGCGCAGAGTTCCAGATACCATCGGTCACCACCAGACTGTAGCTGGCGCGACAGCCGTAGACAGGCGACTCGCTATTACCCGGATCGTACGCATATGGACTGTTGCTACCGCTGGTCTTGAGCAGTTCGCCAACGCGAGCAACCGCCTGGAGCAGCGGCGTGCTCTGGTTGTAATAGACTTCTCCGAGCCAGGTGAAGAAAGCGGCTCGGTGCGCACCGGTAAAGGGTCTCAGCCGATTATCGTAGGCAGTTGAACCGGAGTTGCTGATACCGCGACAGTTGGCATTGGCCGCTACCAGGATGCAACTGTCGCTGGTTCCCAGTGCCTGCCAGCCAAGCCGGAGATTTTCCGACGCATCCGCCAAGGCCAGGTTGGTCGAAGTTTGAGCCGCCAGGGCGCGACTGCGATAGAAGGAATACCAGTTGGCGAAGTTCTGCCTTTCGTCCGTCCCGTTGGGACCGGAAGAGCTGCCGACCAGTACCCGCCGGTAACAGCCCTCGGTCTGCAAGGCGACGGGAAGACAGGTGCTGAGCGTCGTATCGTAGAGATAGTAGTAGGCCTGTACGCCAGTGATGGCAGCAGAAATGTTGGTATTGGCGGTGACCGTGTAGTTGACCGAGGAAACCACCCCAAGCAGTCCATAGTCCACGTTTCGGGTACAGATAACATTGCTGTAGGTGACCGCCGCCGTATTGGCAATGCTCGCGGTACAGCCACCGTTGAGCGCAGCTCCCGTCAGCAGGCGCTCAAGCAGGGAGGCGTCACTGATACTGACTTGGGCACCGTTGATGTTCTCGGTGAAGCCGGCACCCAACAAGATATTGAGCAGCGTGAGGCTGCCATAGGTCGCGCTTGTTCCACGGTAAGTACCACTACTGAAAAAATCCTGAGACGGGTTCTCCGCCAGCATGCTCGGGCTATTGTTCTGCAGCCCCGGGTTTCCGTAGGCATTACCCCGCGCCACATTGGGATCTGTAGTCACCAAATTAGGGTTATAGCTCCAGCTCACGCGGTAGTCGGTGGCGAGATTGACACTACCCAAGCTCGGTCGATAGCCGTTTACGTAGGCACTGGTAAAGCTGGTCGCCAGTCGCGTACGGGTCAGTCCGCCCGTAGTGCTGTAGCTCACAGCATAGGGCGCCGGATAAGTAATCGCCGGATTGTAGTAGAGGCTATTGAAAGCCGCCGATTTAGCGCGACGGGTTGGTCGGATGGCATCGGTATTCGACGCATCCGGCACAACCGCCATCTGCATGCTGGTGGAGTTATCCAGCGTGACGAACAGATTGGGACCGACACTATTGGTCAGGAACAATGGCTGCTGACTGAGATTCAAGGCCGCGGCCTGCGTCGCAGGTGCGGCCAAGGTTAATAGGAGGGCCAGAGTTCCAATGCCTAATGCAGCCCGACTCATGGCACCTCCAGGGCGACGACGCTCTGCAGAATCACCGGAAAGCGCTTGCCGCGATCCTGGGCCACGGCGGTGATCCGGAACAGGTTGGTGGCGGGCGCCGAGACATCGACCGAACTGCTACCGATGGCTGTCACGACCCAGCGGGGTGTCTGGGCGAAGGAAGCGCTGCCATCGGAGCCGCGGTAGGCAACCGTCCGCGTCGTAGGATCGGTCCCGCTCGCCTGGAGCGCTGCCGCTGCCCAGGTCTGGGTCAGGGCACCGGTATTGAGATCGCTGGCCTTGGTCAGGATGCACAGGTCACCGGTTGGTGGCTTGGCGAAGGCACTGCGTACCGCTGGGACACTTTCCGAACAGCTGGCAAAGCCGGCACTGAAGGCGGTAAAGGACGGTTGCTGACTGAGGGCCACCAATCGCCGCTCACCTTCGCGTAGCGCCGCCTCTGCGGCATTGAAGGCCTGGGTGTTTTCCAAGGCGGCGCCGCCGCTGCGGGCCTGCAGCAAGGTCTGACGCATGCTGGAGGCGGCCAGTAGCGACAGCAGCAGCAACATCACCAGGGCGATCAGCAAGGTCGCGCCGCGCTGCCTGCCAATGACTGGACTCATAGCGCCAGATTCCTCAGGGTAACGGTGCTCTGCAGTATCTGCATGGGTCGACTGGCATCCGCGATCTGCAGGCCGGTTAGGGTCTGCCAATTGGCAGCCGTGTTGCTGGCCACATCGCTGGTCAATGCCTCCGTGGTGCTGAGCAACGCCGCGTAGCGCACGGCCGGTGCATCCGCCTTGGGCGGAATGGACCAGCGAAAATCCTGCAGCCCCTGCACCAGCACCGCACTGCCCTTGCGCGTCAACGCGCCCCCACGCTCGCTCCAGACAGTGCAGCTCAGGGTGCCCCCGCCCGGGGTATTGCCCGCGGTGTAGCGCAGCTTGAGCAGCACGTTGCCGCCGGCATTGAGGTTCACCCGCGGGATGGGGTTGCCCAGACAGTCCTGGTCCTTGCTGTCCAATGCGCCCTGATAGCGAATGCAGACACCGGTGGGCGCATTGGCGCTGTCCGTGGTCGCCGCGAAGGTGGCGCCAGCGGCAAAAGCTGGACAGCTGATGTCATCGGTATCCTTTACCTCACCGACCGCCGGAAAGGCTGCCTGGAGGCTACCCTGATAACGGATTTCCGCGCGGAAGCCGGTCCGTGCCAGTTGCCGGTCGAGCACCTGCAAGGTCAGCTGAGCGTTGTTGCGATTGCCGGTCTGGCCCTGCTGGAAGAGAAAGCTACGCTTGTTGTTGATATAGATCTGAGAGACGCCCAGCACCAGAAAGGTACCCACGGTGAGGGCGATCATCATCTCGATGAGGGAAAATCCAGCCTGACTGCGTAGCTTGAGCTCCATGGCCTACAGCTCCGAGCGCAGGGCGTAGTAGCAGACGCCCTTGGGGCAATTCAGCGAATCGTTGCTGACGTCCTGCCAGGCCACCACCACCATCACCGGTGCCACCGCATTGGTCTCGCAGGCACCCAGCGGCGTCGTGTTGCCCGCGGGATCGCTGGACGGCAGTTTCGGTACGCCGGACGCCGGACAGACCGCGAAGCTGCTGGCGATCAGGGCATCCGTCACGGGTAGCAGCGCCTTTACCTGATTCAGCCAACATCCCAGATCCTGCCCGGCGACCGTTTCCCCGCCTGCAGAGCGATCCCGGGTCAGGCAGGTCTTGCCAGCATCGAGTGCCTTGGTGCGAAAGTTGGTACCAGGCTGCTTGATGTAGGCCCCGTCGATCTTGACCTTGTCGCTCGCCACCACCTGATCGCGGTTGCTGCGCATCAACTCGAGCAGGTCGTTGGCCAATGCCATGGCATTGCTGCGCTGCACCGAATCCTGGGACAGCGCCACACTGCGGGTCTGCAGGGCCACCATGCCCAGCACGCCGATGCAGATGATCACCAGACTGACCAGCACCTCGATCATGCTGACCCCCCCTTGCCAGCGCTTCATCTAGCTGCACCCCACGGCGCTGGCACGGTTAGGCACATAGTCGCTCACCGTCAGCACCCCGCCCTGACTGAGGGTGAATTGCTTGCCCTGGGTGAGCGCATTGGTAGCGCAGACGCGAATGGTGGCTTCACCGCTGAGTTTCAGGCTGCCATTGGGTTGGAAGGTCAGACTGGTCAGGGGGGTACCGCCCAGGGATCCGGTTCCGTTGACGCCGTTACCCAGTCCCCCGCTGTACTGCCGCAAGACTTCGGCAGTGGGCAGCACCACCGTCTTGGCCGTGGTGATCCTCAGCGCGCCCATCCAGCCGTTGGCATCCTCCGGATCCGTGGTGACCACGACATTCACACCGCGACTCATGGCTTCGCTGCGGGCGTAATAGAGGGCGCGCTGCAACTCCCCCGCTGCCGCCTGGACCCGGTTGCTTTGCACCAGGCTCGCGAAGCCAGGCGCCGCCAGCGCCGTGACGATACCCAGCAGCGCTATGACGACCAGGACCTCGATGAGCGTGAAACCCGAGAGGCGCTTCGACTGCATCCCCACCGCCTGAAAACCCGTGACTTCATCTGATAGTAGTAAGGGCTCGGGCAGTCGCTATGACCGGCTATCGCCTCGATAGGCGCGGGTAACCACCTGGATCAAGGCGTTCGCCGGAGATGGGCGAAATAGAGCGCGGCGGTGAGAAGCGAGAGTGGCAGACCAGAACACGGCCTGTTCCAGAGTCTGCTCTAAGCAGGGGGATTTGCGAGAGCAACTTAGCCCTGAGCCCTGGTGGGGTCGGCGCCTCACAGGCAGAGGGACCAGATCTCGGACAGAGAAAACGGCGCCCTAGAAACGCAAAAACCCTCCTTGCGGAGGGTTTCTGGTAAAAATGGTGGGTCGTGTAGGATTCGAACCTACGACCAATTGGTTAAAAGCCAACTGCTCTACCGACTGAGCTAACGACCCAAATATGGTCGGGGTAGGGGGATTCGAACTCCCGACATCCTGCTCCCAAAGCAGGCGCGCTACCGGGCTGCGCTATACCCCGAGAATGGAAGTGGCTCCGCGACCTGGACTCGAACCAGGGACCCAATGATTAACAGTCATTTGCTCTACCGACTGAGCTATCGCGGAATTTCGATCTTCCAACCCCTCTTACGTCAGTGCCTTTCGGGCTTTGCCGTAAGTGAGGTGCGCCATTTTACGGAAGTGGAAACAGACGTCAACACCTAGCCTGCTGTTTTTTCACAAATTTATGCGAAAGGCCGGGCGACCCTGGGATCGCCCGGTCATTTCCTAGGCGAAGACGATCTCGTCGCCCTCTACCCTGCCCTCGATGCGGCTGTTCGGCGCGAAGGCGCCCGAAAGGATGCGCTGGGCCAGCGGATTCTCGATCCAGCGCTGGATCGCGCGCTTGAGCGGACGGGCACCGTAGACCGGGTCGTAACCCACCGCCACCAGCTTGTCCAAGGCCTCGGGCGACAGCTCCAGCTGCAGGTCACGCTCGGCCAGGCGCTGCCGCAGGTGCTGCAGCTGGATCTCGGCGATGCCGGCGATCTGTTCGCGGCCCAGGGGCTCGAACACCACCACCTCATCGATCCGGTTGATGAACTCGGGGCGGAAGTGACTGGCCACCGCATCCATCACCGCGGCGCGCTGGGCATCGGGATCGCCGACCAGCTCCTGGATCTGCGCCGAGCCCAGGTTCGAGGTCATGACGATCACCGCATTGCGGAAATCCACGGTTCGGCCCTGGCTGTCGGTCAGACGCCCGTCGTCGAGCACCTGCAGAAGGATGTTGAAGACATCCGGATGAGCCTTTTCCACCTCGTCCAGCAGGACCACCGAGTAAGGCTTGCGCCGCACGGCCTCGGTCAGGTAGCCACCCTCTTCATAGCCGACATAACCGGGCGGTGCCCCGATCAGGCGAGCCACGGAGTGCTTCTCCATGAATTCGGACATGTCGATGCGCACCATGGCGTCTTCGGTGTCGAAGAGAAACTCCGCCAGCGACTTGCACAGCTCGGTCTTGCCCACCCCGGTCGGGCCGAGGAAGAGGAAGGAACCACTGGGGCGATTCGGATCGGACAGCCCCGCCCGCGACCGGCGCACGGCATTGGCCACGGCGGTGACTGCCTCGTCCTGGCCGATCACCCGGTTGTGCAGGGCCTCCTCCATGCGCAAGAGCTTGTCGCGCTCGCCTTCGAGCATCTTGCTGACCGGAATGCCGGTCCACTTGGAGACCACCTCGGCGATCTCGTCTTCGGTGACCTTGTTGCGCAAGAGCTGGTTGGCCGGCTTCTCGTGCTGGTCGACCATCTGCAGGCTGCGCTCCAGATCGGGGATGGTGCCGTACTGCAGCTCGGCCATGCGATTGAGGTCGCCCTTGCGGCGAGCGGCCTCCAGCTCGGTGCGCGCCTGCTCGATGCGCTGCTGCAACTGGGCGGAATCCTGGACCTCGGCTTTTTCTGCCTTCCAGACCTCTTCCAGATCGGCGTATTCCTGCTCGAGGCGAGCGATGTCCTCGTCGAGTTTTTCCAGTCGCTTGCGCGCGGCCTCGTCCTCTTCCTTCTTCAGCGCCTGACGTTCCACCTTGAGCTGGATCAGCCGGCGATCCAGGCGATCAAGGGCCTCCGGCTTGGAGTCTATCTCCATGCGGATGCGGCTGGCGGCCTCGTCGATCAGGTCGATGGCCTTGTCCGGCAGCTGACGATCGGTGATGTAGCGATGAGACAGCTTGGCCGCGGCGATGATGGCGCCATCGGTGATGGCCACCTTGTGGTGTACCTCGTAGCGCTCCTTGAGGCCACGCAGGATGGCGATGGTGTCTTCCTCGCTCGGCTCGTCCACCAGCACCTTCTGGAAGCGCCGCTCCAGGGCCGCGTCCTTCTCGATGTACTGGCGGTACTCGTCGAGGGTGGTGGCACCCACGCAGTGCAGCTCGCCACGGGCCAGGGCCGGCTTGAGCATGTTGCCGGCATCCATGGCGCCCTCGGCCTTGCCGGCGCCGACCATAGTGTGCAGCTCGTCGATGAAGAGGATGATGCGCCCTTCCTGCTTGGCCAGTTCGTTGAGCACGCCCTTGAGGCGCTCTTCGAATTCGCCGCGGAATTTGGCGCCGGCGATCAGCGCGCCCATGTCCAGGGCCAGCAGGCGCTTGTCCTTGAGGCCGTCGGGCACTTCGCCATTGATGATGCGCTGGGCCAGGCCCTCGGCGATGGCGGTCTTGCCGACGCCTGGCTCACCGATCAGCACCGGGTTGTTCTTGGTGCGGCGCTGCAGGACCTGGATGGTGCGGCGGATCTCGTCGTCCCGCCCGATCACCGGGTCGAGCTTGCCGTCTTCGGCGCGCTTGGTTAGATCGACGGTGAACTTGTCCAGCGCCTTGCGGCTGTCTTCGGCATTGGGGTCATTGACCGCCTCGCCCCCGCGCAGGTTGTTGATGGCGTTCTCCAGCGCCTTGCGCGAGACGCCCTGCCCCAGCAGCAACTTGCCGAGGCGGGTGTTCTCGTCCATGGCGGCGAGCAGCACCAGTTCGCTGGAGATGAACTGGTCGCCCTTCTGCTGGGCCAGGCGGTCGGCCTGGTTGAGCAGGCGCGCCAGATCCTGGGACAGATTCACGTCGCCGGTGGGATTCTGGATCTTGGGCAGCTTGTCCAGCTCTTCGGCCAAGGTCTTGCGCAGGCTGGCGAGGTCGAAGCCGACCTGGCGCAGCAGCGGGGAAATGGAACCGCCCTGCTGATCGAGCAGCGCGGAGAACAGGTGCAGCGGCTCGATGGCCGGGTGGTCATGGCCGACGGCCAGGGACTGAGCATCCGCCAGGGCGAGCTGCAATTTGCTGGTGAAACGGTCTATACGCATGGGCAAGGTCCTATCTGAGACGCGGGATGGCGCAGCAGAGGGCGCTTTCGATTACCCGCGGGAATGACCTTTAGATAGGGGCGATGCCTAACGATTCAAGCCACGGAGGCTTGACATCCGAAAAAATACTTAGGCGTTGATCCAGATCAGGCTGGCAAAGCGACCGGTCCGCGCGCCACGCCGATAGGAAAAGAAGCGCTCCTCGTCGGCGAAGGTATCGAAGCCACCGCCATGGACCGCCGTGATGCCTTGAGCCGCAAGGCGCAGACGGGCCAGGGCATAGAGATCGCCCAGGTATTTGCCCCCGCCCCTGGCCACGAAGCACCGCTCGGCCTCGGCGTGCTGGGCGACAAAGGCCTCGCGCACCTCGGCGCCCACTTCGAAACTGGCCGGCCCTATGGCGGGACCCAGCCAGACCAGCACCTCGGTGGGAGCGACCTCCAGACTGGCCGCAGCCGCCTCCAGCACGCCACCCGCCAGACCGCGCCAGCCGGCATGGGCCGCCGCGACGCGGGAGCCGTCCCGCCGGCAGAACAGGGCCGGCAGGCAATCGGCGGTCATCATGGTCACGGCGATGCCGGGCGTGGCCGTCCAGGCGGCATCGGCCTGGAGCACCCGGGTCGGATCGGCTTCGACGACGGCAGTGCCATGGACCTGTTCGAGCCAGGCCGGCCGGCACCCCAGGGCCTGGCCCAGGTGTCGACGATTCTCGGCGACCGCAGCCGGATCGTCACCGACATGGTTACCCAGGTTGAAGCTGTCGAAGGGCGCCTGGCTGACGCCACCGGCGCGGGTGGTCACACAGGCCTGGACGCCGACCGGCGCCGGCCAGTCCGGCCGCAGCCAGTCGGCACCGATCATTCGAAGGATTCCCGATCCTGGCGCAGCAGATCCAGCAGCCAGACCAGGTCTTCCGGCAGCGGCGACTCCCAGCGCAGGCGTTCGCCGGTCACCGGATGATCCAGTTCGAGGAAGCGCGCATGCAGTGCCTGGCGCGGGAATTCGCGCAGGGTCTTGACCAGGGTCGGATTGGTCGCCGGCGGGATCCTGAAGCGACCGCCATAGACCGGATCGCCCACCAGCGGAAAGCCGACATGGGTCATGTGCACGCGGATCTGGTGGGTGCGCCCGGTCTCCAGCTTGACCCGGGTATGGGTATAGGCACGGAAGCGCTCCAGCACCCGGTAGTGACTGACCGCGGGCTTGCCCCCGGCGATCACCGCCATCTGCTGGCGGCGCTGAGAATGACGGCCGATGGGCGCATTGACGGTGCCGCCGGCGACGATCACCCCGGCGACGATGGCCTCATAGATGCGACTCACCGAGCGCGCCTGCAACTGGGCGACCAGGTGGGTATGGGCCTCCAGGGTCTTGGCCACCACCATGAGTCCGGTGGTGTCCTTGTCCAGGCGGTGGACGATGCCGGCGCGCGGCACGCTGTCCAGCGAGGGTACGTGGTGCAACAGGGCATTGAGCAGGGTGCCGTCGGCATGACCGGCGGCCGGATGCACCACCAGCCCGGCGGGCTTGTCGAGCACCAGCAGGTGATCGTCTTCGTAGACGATGTCCAGTTCGATGTCCTGGGCCACCCACTCGCCCTGGGCCTCGCGCTCGGCGCGCAGCGCCAGCTGGGCGCCGCCATGGACGGTGTCACGCGGACGCAGCACGGCGCCGTCGACGGTCAGGCTGCCGTCCTTGATCCAGGCGGCGAGACGCGAGCGGGAGTGTTCGGCGAACAGCTGGGCAGCGACCTGATCGAGGCGCTGGCCACCGAGTTCGTAGGGGACTTCGGCATTAAGAACGATGGATTCGGACATGGATCTGCGCGGGCAATGGCAGGGCTTTTGGAATCGGCCCGACCCTGTGGTTAAATACGGCGACTTTTTTGCCCCGGCATTCCGGGTCGATCATCATAACAGGACGGTTCCGGCCCCGTCACAGGCTAGGTGAGCGCTCTCCGCGCTCATCCCTGCACCGCCGACCGTTTCGGGGAATCCAAGCCGCCATGCAATTGAAGCACCTGCTGCTGGTCACCAGCCTAGTCCTCACCGCCGCCTGCTCCTCGAAAGCACCCGAGGTTCCGGAAAATCTGCCGGAAGGCGAGCTCTACACCCAGGCTCAGCGCGACATCTCCAACAGCAGCTACACGGACGCCATCAGCAAGCTGAAGGCCCTGGAGTCGCGGTATCCCTTCGGTCGCTATGCCGAGCAGGCCCAGCTCGAGCTGATCTACGCTAACTACAAGAATGGCGAGCCCGAGGCGGCGCGCACGGCGGCGGATCGCTTCATCCGTCTGCATCCGCAACACCCCAATGTCGACTACGCCTACTACATGAAGGGCGTGTCCTCCTTCGAACAGGATCGCGGCCTGCTGGCTCGCTTCCTGCCGCTGGACATGACCAAGCGTGACCCGGGCGCGGCGCGCGATTCCTTCAACGACTTCGCCCAGTTCACCAGCCGCTTCCCCAACAGCCGCTACGCCCCGGACGCCAAGGCGCGCATGGTCTACCTGCGCAACCTGCTGGCGTCCTACGACGTGCACGTCGGCCACTACTACCTGACCCGCAAGGCCTATGTGGCCGCCGCCAACCGCGGCCGCTACGTGGTCGAGAACTTCCAGGGCACCCCGTCGGTGGGCGATGGCCTGGCGATCATGACCGAAGCCTACAAGCACCTGGGTCTCAACGACCTGGCGGCCACCAGCCTGGAAACCCTCAAGCTCAACTACCCGGACAACGTCAGCCTCAAGGATGGCGAATTCCAGCTGCGCGAGCCGGACGACAAGGATCAGCAGCGCTCCTGGCTGACCCGTGCGACCCTGGGCCTGATCGATCGCCCGAGCGATCCGCTGCCGCCCGGCGAGACCCGCGCCAGCCAGGATATCCAGCGCAAGTACCAGGAAGAGCGCGACAACCTGGCGCCCGAGCTGCGCATCGTCGACCCGGCCGAAGCCGAGAAGGCCGGCGGCGCGACGCCAGCGCCGGCCAAGCGCTCCTGGTTCAGCCGCCTGACCTTTGGTCTGTTCGACTGATCCGGCAGCAGACGTGAAAAGGGGAAGCCAGTGGCTTCCCCTTTTTTATTGACCGCAATGGCAGCGCTACCCTCTGGCGCCGAATCGCAGGGGTCCGGCGCCAGACGAGCTAGTCGCCGATGCGCCAGCCCGAGGTGATCGGATAGCGCCGGTCACGCCCGAAACCGCGCTGGGTGACCCGGGCGCCCACCGCCGCCTGGCGCCGCTTGTATTCGTTGAGATCCACAAAGCGCAGCACCTTGCGTACCGTTTCCTCATCGAAGCCGGCGGCGACGATGTCCACGGCCGAGAGATCCTGCTCGACATACAGTCGCAGGATCTCGTCGAGCACCGGATAGGGCGGCAGCGAGTCCTCGTCCTTCTGGTCCGGCGACAGCTCGGCCGATGGCGGGCGATCGATCACGCGCTGGGGAATCACCTCGCCCGCGCGATTGCGGTATTCGCAGAGGCGGAACACCAGGGTCTTGGGCACATCCTTGAGCACGTCGAAGCCACCGGCCATGTCGCCATAGAGGGTGGCGTAACCGACGGCCATCTCGCTCTTGTTGCCGGTGGTGAGCACCAGGTAGCCCTTCTTGTTGGAAATGGCCATCAGCAGGGTCCCGCGGCAGCGCGCCTGCAGATTCTCCTCGGTGGTATCCCGCCCGAGTCCGGCGAATTCGCCGGCCAGGGTCGCCTGAAAGGCCTCGACCATGGGTGCGATGGGCAAGACGCTGTAGCGCACTCCCAGCGTCCGCGCCTCGGCTTCGGCGTCGTCCAGGCTGATCTGGGCGGTGTAGTGATAGGGCATCATCACCGCCTCCACCTGCTCCGCGCCCAGCGCATCCACGGCGACCGCCAGCACGAGGGCCGAATCGATGCCACCGGACAGGCCCAGCACCACGCCCTTGAAGCCGTTCTTGCACACATAGTCGCGCACCCCGAGCACCAGGGCGTCATAGACGCTGGCCTCCAGCGAGGCGACGGGGGCGAGCTCGGCCGGCTGCGGTTGCAGGGCCTCATCGATGATCACCGGATAGAGGCCTTCGACGAAGGCCGGCGCGCGCTGACTGACCTGCCCCTGGGCATCGACCACGAAGGAATGACCGTCGAACACCAGCTCGTCCTGGCCACCCACCTGATTGACGTAGACCACCGGCATGCCGCCCTCGCGGGCACGCTCGCCCACCACGGCCTCGCGCTCCGGCTGCTTGCCGCCGTGGAAGGGCGAGGCATTGAGGTTGAGCATCAATCGTGCCCCGGCCGCGCGCGCCCTGGCCATGGGCTCGGCGAACCAGATGTCCTCGCAGATGGTGACGCCGATGGGCACGCCCTGGTAGTCGAACACGGCCGCGCTGTCGCCCGGCTCGAAATAGCGCTTCTCGTCGAACACCCGGTAGTTGGGCAATTGCTGCTTGCGATAGAAGGCCAGCTCGGCGCCATCGCGATAGACCGCGCAGGCGTTGTAGCGTCGCCCCTCCTCCAGCCAGGGAAAGCCCACCAGCACATGGATGCCGGCGATCTCCTGGCGGATCCGCTGCAGCCCCTGCTCGATCCGGCGCTGCATGCTCGAGCGCAGCAGCAGGTCCTCCGGGGGATAGCCGCAAAGCGACAGCTCCGGAAAGACGATGAGATCGCCCTGCAGCTCATCCCGGGCCTGCCGGGCAGCAGTGATGATGCGTTCCACATTGCCGTGGATGTCGCCGACCTTGAGGTTCACCTGCGCCATCACGACGTTCAGCAACTGACTCATGCACTCTTCCTTGCCCGATTGATCGGCGCATTTTCCCGCAAGCAGCGAAGCGGGACAATCGATGCCATGCGGGGCTCACCGCCTGCAGCGGCCCTGCTAAACTCCACCCTCCTTCACGCTGCGAGATCGCCATGGGTCTGCTTCGCCTGCTGTTGTGGCTCGTCCTCCTGGGCGCGCTGTTCTGGATGATCAGACGCTGGTGGCGTGGCAAGACGCAGACGCCTTCCGGCAAGGCCCGCCCGCTACCGCCCAACCCCATGGTGCGCTGCGCCCATTGCGGCGTGCACGTGCCCCAGGAGAGAGCCCTGGCCGATGGCGAAGGCCAGCGCTGGTATTGCAGCGCCGAACATCGCCGGTTGCAGCATGAGCACCGCGACTGATCCAGGCACCCTGAGAGCCGACGCGGTCCTGCGGCTCTATCACCTCTATCGCATCGTCATCGGCCTGGCGCTGGTGGTGCTGATTTCCAGCGACCTGGACCAGCACTGGCTGCGCACCGTCGACGGCCAGCTGTTCCGCCAGGCCAGCTGGGCCTATCTCGCCATCAACGCCGTGCTGGCGGTCGGCCAGCGGCTGCTGCGCGGCCGCGCCTTCACCCTGGCGCTGATCGACATCCTCGCCCTGGGCGGCCTGTTCTTCCTGGCCGGCGGCATCGCCAGCGGCATGGGCAGCCTGCTGGTGGTGACCGTCGGGGTGTCCAACGTCCTGATCCGTGGCCGCCGCGGCCTGCTGATCGCCGCCCTGGCGGCCATCGCCCTGTTGCTGGCGACCGGCTATCTCGACCTGCGCCGCGGCGACAGCGGCAGTGGCTATGTGCAGGCAGCGGGCCTGGGTACCCTCTGCTTCGCCACGGCGCTGCTGGTGCAGGGCCTGGTCCGGAGGCTGCTGGACAGCCAGGCCCTGGCCGAAACCCGCGCCACGGCCGTGGCCGAACTGGAGGCCCTCAACGCCCTGATCCTCGAACGCATGCGGACCGGCATCCTGGTGTTCGACGCCGAATACCAGGTGCTGCTGGTGAATCCGGCAGCCCGCCGCCTGCTGGGGGTGGACGACGAGGACACCATCGCCCCCCTGGCCCTGGGTCTCGCCCAGCGCCTCGAGGAATGGGAGCGCAATCCCAGTATCCGGCCGGCGCCCTGGCGCGCCTATGCCAACGGCCCGCTGTTGCAACCCAGCTTCGCCCGTTTGCAGCAGGGCGAAGGCGAGCGGGTGCTGACCTTTCTCGAAGACGTCTCGCGCATCGCCCAGCAGGCCCAGCAACTTAAGCTCGCCTCCCTGGGCCGTCTCACCGCTGGCATCGCCCACGAGATCCGCAATCCGCTGGGCGCCATCAGTCACGCTGCGCAATTGCTGCAGGAATCCGAAGAGTTGGCCACGCCGGACCGGCGCCTGGCGCAGATCATCCAGGACCAGTCGCGGCGGATGAACCGGGTGGTGGAAAACGTCCTGCAGCTGTCTCGCCGCCAGCAGGCCGCCCCTCAGCTGATCGACCTGCGCTACTGGGCGCACCGCTTCGCCGGGGAGTTGCGCCCTACCCTGCCCGCCGGCCAGACGCTGCACGTCAAGACCGAGCCGGGCACCCTGCAGACGCACATGGATCCCCACCAACTGGGCCAGATCCTGACCAACCTGGTGCAGAACGGCCTGCGCTACAGCTGCCAAAAGCACGGCATCGGCCAGGTCTGGCTCAGCACCTACCGCGATCCGGAAAGCGACCTGCCCATCCTCGAAGTGGTCGATGACGGACCGGGCGTCGCTGCCGAGCAACTCGACCACCTGTTCGAGCCCTTCTTCACCACCGAGAACAAGGGGACCGGACTGGGCCTGTACATCTCCCGTGAGCTTTGCGAGAGCAACCAGGCCAGACTTGGCTATCATCCCTTGGCGAACGGCAGCTGTTTTCGCATCACCTTCGCCCATCCCCGCACAATGAGCTGAGCATGGCCCGACAGAAAGTCCTGATCGTCGACGATGAACCCGATATCCGCGAACTCCTGGAGATCACCCTGGGGCGGATGAAGCTCGACACCGCCAGCGCCAAGAACATCGCCGATGCCCGGGCCATCCTCGAACGGGAAAGCTTCGACCTCTGCCTGACCGACATGCGTCTGCCCGACGGCTCGGGACTGGACCTGATCCAGTTCATCCAGCAACGCTTTCCGCAATTGCCGGTGGCCATGATCACCGCCTTCGGCAGTCTGGAAACCGCGGTCCAGGCCCTCAAGGCCGGTGCGTTCGACTACCTCACCAAGCCGGTGGACCTGCCGCGCCTGCGTGAACTGGTAGGCACGGCCCTGCGGCTGTCCGGGCCTGCCCCGGCGGCGGCCGGCGCCAGCGAAACCCAACTGCTCGGCGAATCGCCGCCCATGCGCGCCCTGCGCAACCAGATCGCCAAACTGGCACGCAGCCAGGCGCCGGTCTACATCAGCGGCGAATCGGGCAGCGGCAAGGAGCGGGTGGCACGACTGATCCATGAGCAGGGTCCGCGGGCCGGTCGGCCCTTCGTGCCGGTCAACTGCGGCGCCATCCCCTCGGAGTTGGTGGAAAGCGAATTCTTCGGCCACCGCAAGGGCAGCTTCACCGGCGCCATCGAGGACAAGCAGGGTCTGTTCCAGGCCGCCCAGGGCGGCACCCTGTTTCTCGACGAGGTAGCCGATCTGCCGCTGCCGATGCAGGTCAAGCTCTTGCGCGCCATCCAGGAAAAGGCCGTGCGCCCGGTAGGCAGCCAGCAGGAGATCAGCCTGGACGTACGCATCCTCAGCGCCACCCACCGGGATCTGGCCGCTGAGGTCGCCGCCGGGACCTTCCGCCAGGACCTCTACTACCGCCTCAATGTCATCGAATTGCAGGTGCCGGCCCTGCGCGAGCGCCGCGAAGACATCGGCATCCTGGCCAACCATATGCTCGAACGCCTGGCACGCGACTCCGGCCTGGCCGCGGCCACGCTGGGCGAGGATGCCCTGGCCAAGCTCAAAAGCTACCGTTTCCCCGGCAACGTGCGGGAACTGGAAAACATGCTGGAGCGGGCCTACACCCTCTGCGAGGGCGACGTCATCCGCCCGGCCGATCTGCGCCTGGCCGATGCCCCGGCAGCCACCGCCACCGGCGAAGCCAGCCTGGCCAACATCGCCAATCTGGAAGACCACCTGGAGTCCATCGAACGCCAGCTGATCATGCAGGCGCTCGAAGAGACCCGCTGGAATCGCACCGCCGCCGCGGAACGCCTGGGTCTCTCCTTCCGCTCGATGCGCTACCGACTGAAGAAGCTCGGAATCGACTGATCAGTCCGCTGCCAACCGCGCGCCTGGCGCATAGGGCGCCGGATCGATGATCGGCGTGCGTTCGGTGAGCAGATCGGTCAGCAACTGGCAGGACGCCGGCGCCAGCACCAGGCCGTTGCGATAGTGCCCGCAGTTGAGCCACAGCCCGGGCAGCTCCGGTACCGGCCCGATGAAGGGCACGCCATCCGGCGAGCCCGGCCGCAGTCCCGCCCAGTGCGCCACCGGCGCCTGGCCGGCCAGCGCCGGCAGCAACTCGGCGGCCGAGGCCTGCAGGCTGGCCAGCGCCTCGGCGGTCGGCGTCTTGTCGAATTCGGCGTGCTCCAGGGTGCTGCCGATGAGGATATGCCCATCGCGGCGCGGAATGGCGTAGCGCCCCTTGGCCAGCACCATACTGGTCAGATAACCCGCTGGCTGGCGATACAGCAGCATCTGCCCCTTCACCGGCCGCACCGGCACGGCCAGCCCCAGGCTCTGCAGCAAATCACCACTCCAGGCCCCGGCACAGACCACCACGGACTCGGCATGGATGGCCTCGCGCGCCGTCTGCACCCCCACTACCCGCTCGCCCTGGCGCAGGAAACCGGTCACCGGCGACTCGCTCACCAGCGTCACATTCGGCATGCCTAGCAGGGCTTCGCGCAGGGAGCGCACCAGCCGGGGATTGCGCACATTGGCCACCCCCGCCATGAAGACCGCCCGCTCATAGCCCGGCCCCAGCACCGGTACCCGCTGCCGCACCGCCGCGACCGACACCGACGCCAGGGGCCGCACATTGCGCCGCGCCCAGTCCAGCGCCTCGGCTTCGTCCTCCAGATCGAGCCAGTACAGCCCGGTCACTTCCACCTCGGGGTCCACCCCCGTCTCCTGCCGCAACCGTTCCCCCAGTACCGGATAGAAATCCTGCGACCAGTGCGCCAGCGCCGTCACCGCCGGCTGATAGCGCCACGGATAAAGCGGCGACACGATCCCACCGCCGGCCCAGGACGCCTCCCGCCCCGGCTCACCGCGCTCGACCACCACCACCCGCCGACCGCTCAAGGACAGGCAATAGGCCGACATCAACCCGATCGCACCCGCCCCGACCACCGCTACATCAAAGATCACGTCACACCTCTACATCCTGGAATTGACTGTTCCGCCGTCCTGGCGCAAAACGGCTAGCGCGGCCAGGAAGGCCGCCTACCCACAAGGACGTCAACATGACCTATCGCATCGCGCGAGGCTTCAGTCTTTTCGAATCCCTGATCTGCCTCAGCATACTGAGTATCGTTGCCTCCCTGGCCGTCCCTGCCTTTGGGGGAATGCTGCAGCGCAATCGCCAGCAGCTGGCCATTCAGCAACTCAGGGAGACGGTCAACTTCGCACGGGCGGCTGCGATCAATGGCCACGGCAGTGTGTCCATCTGTCATGCACCGACCGGCGAGTGCGACAGCTCGAACCTCTGGTCGGCTACCACCCGCGTCTTCCGCGACTGGGATCGCGATGGCCTTCAATCGGTCGAAGAGCCCACCCTGCTGATTAGTCAGCTCCCCGACGGACTGCACTGGCGGTGGAACAATTTCCGTACGCTACCTCATCTGACGTTTTTAAACAGCGGCGTGACCGACGCCCTGAACGGCAGCTTCATCCTCTGCCAAGGCGCCGAGCCGCGCGCACGACTGGTCCTTAACAAGGCTGGGCGGATCGAGGTGGCGAATCTTCGCACCAGCGATCGCTGCGCCTGAACGTCCTGACCAGACACCTTCCCGTTTCGACCGGATATCCGCCCTACGCTGGTCCAGCCAGGCATGATCCCCCATGCTTGGCCTTCCAGCCCGGCGAAACCGACGATGCGGACCCAGTACGGCTTTACCCTGATCGAAACCCTGGTAGCGCTCGCCATTCTGGCGATCGTGGTCAGCATTGCTGCGCCTTCTTTCACTCGAACGCTACAGAGCAACAGGGCTGCGGTCATGAGCAATGAACTGCTTGGCGCCATGCAGATAACACGCTCCGAAGCCCTGAAGCGTCGTACCGACGTCACCCTATGTCGGCGTAATGTCGCGGGTGATGCCTGTGAAAGCGGTACCGACTGGACTGCGGGCTGGTTGATGATTCAGGGCCCCAATGTCATTCGGGTCTGGGAGCCAACTACCGGCATCACCTTGACCGGTCTTGCCGATGGCGTCACCTATCGCAGCACCGGTCTCACCACTCTCGCTGCCGTCCAGTCGTTCAGTATCGAAACACCCAGCTGCCGCCGTACGGTTTCGGTAAGCCTTACCGGAAATGCCTTCGTCAATCAGAACGGCTGCCAGTCACCATGAATGCAAAGCAGCAAAGGGGCGCAACCCTGATCGAGGTATTGGTTGCCATGGTCATTCTCGCCATTGGGCTGCTAGGGCTCGCGGGGCTGCAATCGGTAAGCGTCCAAAGCAACCAAGGTGCCTATTACCGCTCACAGGCGACTATCTTGGCCAACGACATGGCTGATCGTATGCGTGCGAACCGTACCGCTGCCTTGGCTGGTAGCTACGCCCTGACCACCTTTCCCGCTCCGTCGGCCAGTAACGCTATCACTGGTACCCCGGCCCAGCGCGATACGGGCCAATGGCTTAACAACCTGGCAACCACGTTGCCACAGGGCACAGGGACCATAGTGACCAGCGGACAGATCGTGACCGTGACCATCTGCTGGAACGACAGTCGAGCCCGAATCAAGTCCACTCAATACGTCGCGCCACAGAACGATAGCTGTACCTCTACCGCCGAGAATTCGGGCTTCGAAACCTTTTCCTACAGGACTCGCCTATGAAATATCGGGCGACTCGCCGCCAGAAGGGCCTATCCATCATCGAACTCATGATCGCCTTGCTTCTGGGGCTATTGCTCATGGGCGGCGTCATGCAGGTATTTCTCTCTTCCCGGCAAACTTATCAGACCAATTCCGCGCTATCTCAGGTACAGGAATCGGGACGCTTCGCCCTGGACTTTCTGGCCTATGATCTGAAAAACGCCGGCTATCGCGGAGACTGCCTGTTTCCACTCTATGATCCAACGCCTACGACACTGACCAAGGACGAACGCTATGTTCTCGGTACCGGTATCGAAGGCTGGAATGACGCTGGAGAGAACTCTATCCCGGGCTGGCTGAACGACATCTACACCACGAGCCGACGAGCCGGAACGGATGTCATTCTACTCAAGCATGCTGCTGGCGCGACCGGCATAGCCCTATCCAATCCCGTCAGTGCAGACGCCACGACCATTAACACGACTGCAGCGACCGGCCAGACACCTGGTAGCCTGCTGATCATCTCCGACACAGCTGGCTGCCAACTCTTCATCAATCAAAGCGCAGCCAACGCCACCACGTTGACAACGCTGCAGGCGATCAATCGTCCCTATGCGCAAACGGCGGTAATCTCAAATTTTCAAAGTTCGCTCTATTACATAGGTCAGAGTTCCGTTGCAGCCGGCCTTCCTGCGCTACGCCGAATCCGCTATCTGGCCACAGCCGACGCAAGGCCCTTGGTTGTCGATGAGGAATTAGTCAGTGGCATCCAGGATCTGCAGATCCAATATGCAGTAGGCAATAGCAATGGCCAGATAGCAGGACAATATAGAGACGCTCAGGACATCAACGATTGGCAGTCCGTAATTTCCGCCCAAATCAGTCTGATTGCCGTTAGTAGAGATACCCAGGCCGTATCGCCAGATCAGCAACTTACCTTTCGTGGCGGTACCGTCCCCCTTGATAACGGTCGCCTGGGGCAGGTATTCAACCTAACCGTCAGCATTCGGAACCATCTGCCATGAGAACTTCAGCCCTCCATCAAAAAGGCGCGGTGTTGATCGTGACCTTGGTGATGCTGCTACTGATGACCCTGATTGCCCTGGCCAGTATGAGAGGCACGACGCTGCAGGAACGCATGGCAGGAAATGCTCGCGATCAAAGCCAGGCTTTTCAAGCATCGGAAATGGCCCAGCGACAGGCCGAAGCCTTCGCCCTCACCCGCAGCGTCACCGACTGGCAAAACGCTGCCCAAACTGCCACCTGGACAAATGCAGATGCTTTGACGGATCTGCCCAATCAGGCCCGCTTTAGGATCAATCCAACACCAGGTGTCAATCCGCTGAGATCCGGCGATGGCCTTCAGGTGATTCCGCTGGACGTAAGCGTACTGCGCATCGAAACCCAGGGTGCTGGAGCGGCTACCACTGCCGGAGCCGGGTCGGCGTCCACGGCGAATGTCACCATCAACACCATCTTTGTCAGGCGATAGCTACTCGGAGAGCGTCATGCCTCATCAATTGCGAATTCTGACGTGGACTCTGCCTTCAGCGATGGTGCTGCTTCTGCTGAGTACGCCAGGCAACGCCACGGTATCCCAGACTCCGCTGGCTGTAGGGGGAGACATTCCAGGCAGCCTGGCGCTGGTGCCCTCGGTAGAATGGCCGACGGTCCTCTCTGTAGCCAATCTTGGCAGCTACAGTTCCAGCAATGTCTATAGCGGATACTTCGATTCGGAAAAATGCTATACCTACGCCTTTGGCGGCTCACTGGACAATAGTTGGTTCAATCCTGTCAGTGCCGCCAATAGCCGTCGCTGCAGCGGTGCCAGGCAATGGAGCGGCAATTTCCTCAACTGGGCCGCCACCCCAACCATCGACCCTTTCCGTAGCGCTCTGACCGGCGGTGCCAGAGTGCGGGATGATGTTGGCCTTACCGTCTTGCAAAAAGCTCGGCACAGTGGACAAAACTCTGCTGGCAACCGTTTGAATAGCGGTCAGGGACTGCTGCCAGCGTCCGAGATTGCCGGTGCTACCCCCTTTGCGGCCAACTGGGCTGGCTTCTATGTTCGTCTGGAAGGCCAAGGTTTCGATATGCTGTTCTCCAACTGGAACGATCGAATCGGTGGCGGCGGCTCTGCCGACTATGGCGCGGGCAACAACATGTCGAGCGTCTGGGTGAATCTGGACCCAAACGACAACAACCAATGGAATGGTAATTTACTCAAGGCTGACTATACCGTGGGTTCTATTTTCAATTCGACCCGCTACAGTGTCTATCGAGTAAGAGTGCAAGTAAAAGTATGCGACCCCACCGTTGGCCTAGAAGCAAATTGCAAAAGATACTCGGCAAGCAATTACAAACCCGAGGGGCTTCTACAACAATATTCTGACAAGTTGCGCTATTCGGTATTTAGCTATCTTAATGACTCCAGCGCAACACGTGATGGCGGTGTACTACGGGCTAACCAAAGTTTCATCGGGCCTCTCAAGCCAGATCTCAGCAGTAATGCTGCACGCGCCGAATGGGACCCTCAGACAGGCATTCTGGTGCGTAATCCCTCCGCTAGTGAAGCCTCGGCGACAGGCTATGGAGTGGCAGACAGTGGCGTCATCAACTATTTGAACAAATTCGGCTCAATGCCTTATGCGCCGAACACTTATCTAAGCCTAAAAAGCAACGACCCGGTCAGCGAGCTCTATTATACAGCGCTACGTTACTTCAAGAACCAAGGAAACGTATCTGCCTACAGTAACTTATCCGGCTCCACGGACACCGATAAATACGCCCAAGCCGACGGCTTTCCCGTAGTGACCGACTGGCAGGATCCCATTACCTATTCTTGCCAGAAGAACGTCATTCTTGGCATCGGCGACACGAACACTTGGAATGACAAGAATCTACCGGGCGGTATCACTTCCTCAGGCGGAGAGCCCGCCAAGCCAGCGGAAGTGAACCGTGATACCTCGATAGATGTTGAGGCTTTGACACAAAAAGTCGCCAGTCTCGAAAATATCACCATAAACACTCCCTTCACAGGTCGTGGCAATTCTGCATACATCGCCGGCCTTGCTTATGATGCCCATACGCGGGACCAGCGTAGCGATAAAGCAGGTAGCCAGACCATTTCCACCTATTGGATGGATGTCCGCGAGAATCAAAGTCTGGCTGGCAGATCATCGAACCAATACTGGCTCGCTGCTAAATATGGCGGCTTCACGGTCCCCCAAGGCTTTTCTAGCAGCGCAGCCACCGCTGCTGCCATTACCGACGACCTGTGGTGGACTAGCGGTGAGTATCTCTCATCCAATTACAAGCGCCCTGACAATTTCTACGTTGCTAGTGATGCTCCCAATATGATCAAGGGCCTTCGAGCAGCCTTTGCCAAGATCGTCCAAGAGGTAACTACTTCGACTACCTCGATCAGCACCAACGGCCAGCAACTCGATACCGGGAGCGGCACCTTCCAAACTCAATTCGAAGCAAAATTCTGGAGTGGCGATCTACTGGCCAGAGCGCTTAATACTTCGGGTGTTGCCAGCTCCTCCAGCTGGAGCGCGGCAAAAAAACTTGACATCTTAGAGCCAAGCAGCCGTAAGATTTTTACGAGCAACACCCTAACCGCTCAGAGCAACAACACCTATTCAGTGGCAACGGGCCAAGGTGTCAATTTTCTCTGGAGCAGCTTGGATACTGAGAGCAAGGTCGCGCTGCAAAGAACCGCGACGACGGGCACTAACGTCAGCACTACAGAAGGGTCGCGACGTCTCGATTATCTGCGCGGTGACCGAGGTCAAGAGACCGTTGGTAGTAATCCTATGCGTAAACGCAAGAGCCGCTTGGGAGATATTGTCAACTCAGACCCTCTATATATAGGCAAACCAGATTATGGCTATAACCGTCTAGCCGGATCCGTATGGGGAAGTGCTGGTGAAAGCTATCTGACCTACCGTCAAAGCACAGCCTATCAGGCACGCAAGGCGCTGGTCGTAGTAGGCGCCAACGACGGTATGCTTCACGGTTTCGACGCCAGCCTGGCCGATGGCGGCAATGAACTGTTCGCCTATGTACCTCGTACCCTGATGGGTGAGCTTTACCGCCTGACCGATCCCAGCTATAGCCATCGCTACTATGTAGACGGTTCGCCAACGGGAGGAGATGCCTGGATCAACAATAGCTGGAAGTCCCTCATCGTGGGGACGGCTGGTGCCGGGGGGAATACCGTATTTGCCCTGGACGCGAGCGACCCCAGCAACATGGCCCCCAGCAACGTACTCTGGGAGTTCTCTTCGCCCGACATGCGATATCCCATTCAGAAGCCTGCCCTGGTCGCACTGGAGAATGGCAAGTTCGGTGTAATCGTGACTAGTGGCTTCAGCGACAGCAGTGTCAGTCAGGGCAAAATCTGGATCCTGGACGCCGGCACTGGCAGCGTCCTCAAGACCTTTACTGTCTCTACGACCGGGGGCTTGGGAGAGCCCCTTGCCATTGATACCAATAACGATCGCATCGTGGATCGCCTTTATGCTGGCGATACTGCCGGCAATATCTGGCGTTTTGATCTGAAAGGAGTCAATCCGGCCAATTGGGACGCTCCTGCTGCCTTGAAGAGCGGGGCAAACATTCTGCCCCTGTTCACTGCAAGAACAGCCAATGGCACCAGCAATCCCGCTCAACCTATCACTGCGCCTCTCGAAGCCGCCCTCAACAGCGACGGCAATCCGCTTATTCTTTTCGGTACCGGAAGCTACTATCAGATTGGGGACAACGAGGTACCTGCCAATCCGCGCCTGGAAACCTTTTATGGCCTGATCGACAGGGGACAGCAGATCAGCCGTAGCAATCTCGTTGAACAGGCCATCATCGCCCAGCAAACCATTGGCAACCGCCGTGCCCGTGCGGTCACCAGCGCTAAGATCGGCTCGGATAAATCAGGTTGGTTCATGGATCTGGTGTGGAAGAGCAGCAACGGTGGGTCTGGAGCGCTAACGAGCGAAAGGGTCATTGCCAGGCCGACACTGAGAAACGGTGTCTTGGTCTTCACCACCATGACACCCAACAGCGACCCCTGCGGTGGCGGAGGTACAAGCTGGATCATGACGTTGGACGTCCTGAACGGGGGTACTCTCAACTTCAGTTTCTTCGATTACAACGGTGACGGCACCTTTGATCAAGGTGATTATTACAGCTTGGCAAACGGCACCAAGGTCCCTTTCTCTGGAATTTCAGACGACCAGAGCGGCATCATCAAGACACCCAGCTTCGTTCGCGGTAATGGCGATACAACCGACGGCTCTACAGCAACAGGGAAATTGTGCCATTCGGACTCGAATGGCAACACGATCTGCCAAGATATCAATGACCCGAACAGCAGTTCGAAACGCATGACCTGGCGCGAAATCAGATGAAGTCAATGACACAATATCTACATCCAAACCGCCAAAGAGGCTTCACGCTCATCGAGTTGATGATCGTTGTGGCTATAGTTGGCATCTTGGCGGCCATTGCCTATCCGTCCTACACGGAGCACGTACGCAAGGGGAACAGGGCTGACGCTCAGGCTTCTCTCATGGAGCTGGCTCAGCTTATGGAGCGTAACTTCACTCGATTAGGAAGCTACACCACGGATACGGCAGGCACGACGGCACCCACTCTGCCGTTCACTACCTCTCCGAAGGATGGCGGGCGGGCCATCTACGATTTGAGTCTGAGTGCGATCACGGCTACTACCTACACCCTCCAGGCGGCGCCTCGTGCAGGCGGCTCCATGGCAGGTGATCGATGCGGAAGTCTGACACTCACCAACACCGGCTTGAAGGGCCAAACCGGCCAAAACGTCACCACCGCCGACTGCTGGCGCCGCTAGGGCGCCAGCGACGTCCTATACCGCCTTTACCCTAAGCTCTCGCGGCAGGGTGAAGGTGATGTGTTCCGGCTCGCCTTCCAGCTCGACTTCATCGGTGGCGCCCCAGCTCTGCAGCTGGTCGATGACGCCGCGTACCAGGACCTCGGGGGCCGAGGCGCCGGCGGTTACGCCGATGCGTTGGACGCCTTCGAACCAGCTCTGCTGCAGGTCTTCGGCGCCGTCGATGAGATAGGCCGGGGTGCCCAGGCGTTCGGCGAGTTCGCGCAGGCGGTTGGAGTTGGAACTGCTGGGGCTGCCCACCACCAGCACCACGTCGCTTTCCAGCGCCAGGGTCTTCACGGCGTCCTGGCGGTTGGTGGTGGCGTAGCAGATGTCGTTCTTGCGCGGGCCATTGATGCGGGGAAACTTGGCGCGCAGAGCATCGATCACCTTGCGGGTGTCATCCATCGACAGGGTGGTCTGGGAGACGTAGAACAGGGCTTCGGGGTTGCGCACCTCGAGCTTTTCCACGTCTTCCTCGTCTTCCACCAGGTAGATGGCACCGCCGGCACGATCATCGTACTGGCCCATGGTGCCCTCCACCTCCGGGTGCCCGGCATGGCCGATGAGGATGCATTCCTGGCCGTCACGACTGTAGCGTGCGACTTCCATGTGCACCTTGGTCACCAACGGACAGGTGGCGTCGAACACCTTGAGGCCACGCTCGGCGGCCTCGCGGCGCACGGCCTGGGAGACGCCGTGGGCGCTGAAGATGAGGATGACGTCGTCCGGTACATCGGCCACGTCTTCGACGAAGACGGCGCCACGGGCGCGCAGGTTGTCGACCACGAACTTGTTGTGCACCACTTCGTGACGCACATAGATGGGCGGACCGAAAACGTCCAGCGCCCGGTCGACGATGTCGATGGCGCGGTCCACGCCGGCGCAGAAGCCGCGGGGATTGGCGAGCTTGATCTGCATAGGCTCCTCTGCCCGCTTCACGGGCGGCGTTGGA
Source organism: Pseudomonas sp. RIT411 (assembly GCF_003057735.2). Taxonomy (NCBI): domain Bacteria; kingdom Pseudomonadati; phylum Pseudomonadota; class Gammaproteobacteria; order Pseudomonadales; family Pseudomonadaceae; genus Pseudomonas; species Pseudomonas sp. RIT411. Next base: position 46,632 of record NZ_QBIZ02000014.1, on the reverse strand, counting down.
TCAATGGGAGACGGCAGGCTCGATGGCCAGGATTTCCACGTCGAAGGTCAGCACACGGCCGGCCAGCGGGTGGTTGAAGTCGATGATCACCTGCTCGTCGTCGTAGCTCTTGACCACGCCAGGCATCTCGCCACCGGCGGCGTCGCTGAAGATGATCAGCAGGCCGGGCGACAGCTCCATGTCACTGAAGTCGTCCCGCGCCATGGTCTGCAGATTGCCATCGTTGGGCTGGCCGAAGCCGCGCTCCGGCGGAATGGTCAGGCTGGTCTTGGTACCGGCCTCCAGGCCGAACAGCGCCTGCTCGAAACCGGGCAGGAGATTGCCGTCGCCGACGGTGAAGGTGGCCGGCGCCTTGTCGAAGGTACTGTCCACCACGTCGCCATTCTGCAGCTTGATGGCGAAGTGCAGGGTGACCCGGGTATCCGGGCCGATGGTGATCTCAGCCATGGGCTTCCTCGGGCTTCTTCTTGCGGAACATGTCCAGGGCCAGCATCACGGCACCGACGGTGATGGCGCTGTCGGCCAGGTTGAAGGCCGGGTAGTACCACTCCTGGCGCCAGTGCACCAGGATGAAGTCGATGACGTGGCCCAGGACCAGGCGGTCATAGAGATTGCCCAGCGCACCACCGAGGATCAGGGCCAGGGCGATGGCGGTCCAGGTGTCGTTGCGCAGGCGCTTGAGCCAGACCACCAGGACCACGCTCACTACGGCGGCGATGCCGGCGAAGAACCAACGCTGCCAACCGGAGTGATCGGCCAGGAAGCTGAAGGCGGCGCCCGGGTTGTAGGCCAGGGTCCAGCTGAGGATGTCCGGAATCACCGGCACCTTCTGGTAGAGCGACAGGTTGGCCTGGAAGTAGAGCTTGGTCAGCTGATCCAGCAAGATCACCAGCACACTCAGGGCCAACCAGGGCAAGGCACCGAAACGCGAGGCGTCACGCATGCTCGCGCACCTCGCCGGCACCGTAGACGTTGGTCACGCAGCGCTCGCAGATCTCCGGATGCGCGGCATCCTGGCCGACGCTGTGGCTGTGGTGCCAGCAGCGGGCGCACTTGGGTGCCTCGGACTTGCGGACCACCAGCTTGAGACCGCTCAGTTCGCTGGCCACGGCGCCTTCCGGAGCCTTTTCCAGCGGCTGGACAGCGGCCTGGGACGAGATCAGCACGAATCTGAGTTCGTTGCCCAGGGCTTCCAGCACGGTCTGCAGGGCGCTGTCGGCGTAGAGGGTGATCTCCGCCTGCAGGCTGCCACCCAGGGTCTTGGCGGCGCGCTGGTTCTCCAGCTCCTTGTTGACCGCGGCCTTGACCGCCATCACCTGATCCCAGTAGGCACGATCCAGGGTCGCGCCCTCGGGCAGGGCGAAAAGGCCGTCGTACCAGGTGGTCAGCATCACCGACTCTTCCCGCTCGCCCGGCAGGTACTGCCAGATCTCGTCGGCGGTAAAGGAGAGGATAGGCGCGATCCAGCGCACCAGGGCCTCGGCGATCAGATACAGCGCGGTCTGGCAGGAACGCCGTGGCAGGCTGTCGGCGCCAGTGGTGTACTGGCGGTCCTTGATGATGTCGAGGTAGAAGCCGCCCAGCTCCTGCACGCAGAAGTTGTGCACCTTCTGGTAGACGTTGAGGAAGCGGTACTCGGCGTAGGCCTGCTCGATTTCCTGTTGCAGCAGCAGGGCGCGATCCACAGCCCAGCGATCCAGGTCGATCATGTCCTCGGGAGCGACCCGGTTGACCGCCGGATCGAAGCCGGAGAGGTTGGAGAGCAGGAAGCGCGCGGTATTGCGGATGCGGCGATAGGAGTCGGCGCTGCGCTGCAGGATCTGGTCGGAAACCGCCATCTCGCCGGTGTAGTCGGTGGAGGCGACCCAGAGGCGCAGGATGTCGGCGCCCAGGCTGTCGATGACCTTTTGTGGGGCGACCACGTTGCCCAGCGACTTGGATTGCTTGCGGCCCTGCTCGTCCACGGTGAAACCGTGGGTCAGCAGTTCCTTGTAGGGCGCATGGCCGTCGATGGCGCAACCGGTCAGCAGCGAGGAGTGGAACCAGCCACGGTGCTGGTCGGAGCCTTCCAGGTAGAGATCGGCCGCCGGGCCCTGGTCATGGGCCAGCTCGGCATGGGAGCCGCGCAGCACGTGCCAGTGGGTGGTGCCGGAATCGAACCAGACGTCGAGGGTGTCGCGACTCTTGTCGTACTGACCGGCTTCTTCGCCGAGCAGTTCAGCGGGATCGAGTTTGAACCAGGCTTCGATGCCCTCGCGCTCGACGCGCTGGGCGACGGCTTCCATCAACTCGACGGTACGCGGATGCAGCTCGCCGCTTTCCTTGTGGGTGAAGAAGGGAATCGGTACGCCCCAGTTGCGCTGGCGCGAGATGCACCAGTCGGGCCGGCCGGCGATCATGCCGTGCAGCCGCGCCTGGCCCCAGGCCGGGACGAACTGGGTCTGCTCGATGGCGGCCAGGGAACGCTCGCGCAGGGTGGCGCCCTTGTTGGGCTGCTTGTCCATGCCGACGAACCACTGGGCGGTGGCGCGATAGATCAGCGGGGTCTTGTGGCGCCAGCAGTGCATGTAGCTGTGGTTGATCGCCTCGTGCTTGAGCAGGGCGCCCGCCTCTTCCAGCGCGCCGACGATGACCGGGTTGGCCTTCCAGATGAACTGGCCGCCAAACAGCGGCAGCGACTCGGCGTAGACACCGTTGCTCTGCACCGGATTGAGGATGTCGTCGTTGCTCAGGCCGTACTGCTTGCAGATACGGAAGTCGTCCTCACCGTAGGCAGGCGAGCAGTGCACGATACCCGTACCGGCGCCCAGCTCGACGTATTCGGCCAGGTAGATGGGCGACAGGCGCTCGTACAATGGATGACGGAAATTGATCAGCTCCAGGGCGGTTCCCGGGGCAGTGGCGATCACCTCGCCCTGCAGGCCGTAGCGCGCCAGGCAGCTTTCCACCAGCTCTTCGGCCAGCAGCAGCAGGCGATCACCGACGTCCACCAGCGCATAGGTGAACTCGGGATGCACGTTGAGTGCCTGGTTGGCCGGGATGGTCCAGGGGGTGGTGGTCCAGATGACGATGGCGGTGGGCTTGGCCAGCGCTTCGAGGCCGAAGGCGGCTGCCAGCTTGTCGGCATCGGCGACCGGGAAGGCCACGTCGATGGCGTCGGAACGCTTGTCCTGGTACTCCACCTCGGCCTCGGCCAGGGCCGAGCCGCAGTCGAAGCAGAAGTTGACCGGCTTGAGGCCCTTGAAGACGAAGCCCTTCTTGACCAGTTCGCCCAGGGCGCGGATCTCGCCGGCCTCGTTGGCGAAGTTCATGGTCAGGTAGGGATTGCTCCAGTCACCCAGTACGCCCAGGCGGACGAAGCCGGCCTTCTGCTCTTCGATCTGCTCGCTGGCATAGGCGCGGCAGCGCTCGCGGGTCAGATCCGCCGGCTGATTCTTGCCGAAGGTGGTCTCCACCTTGTGCTCGATGGGCAGGCCATGGCAGTCCCAGCCCGGCACATAGGGGGCATCGAAGCCGGCCAGGGTCTTGGACCGGGTGATGATATCCTTGAGGATCTTGTTCAGCGCATGACCGATGTGGATGCTGCCGTTGGCATAGGGCGGACCGTCATGCAGGATGAAGGTCGGACGGCCCTTGCCGATGGCGCGCAGCTTCCCGTACAGGTCGATGTCCTGCCAGCGCTTGAGCGCTTCCGGCTCGCGCTGCGGCAGGCCGGCTTTCATCGGGAATGCCGTTTCCGGCAGGTTGAGCGTCGCTTTGTAATCGGTCATGTCAGTCCAGGCTCGTTGACGGTTGCCCCTGCCAGTAGGCGCGGGCCGTGGCGACGTCCGCTTCGATCGCCGCCTTGAGGGCCTCCAGAGAGGCGAATTTCTGTTCGTCGCGGACCTTCTGCACGAAGGTCACGCTGAGGTGGCGGCCATAGAGGTCGCCGGCAAAGTCCAGCAGATGGATCTCCAGATGCGGACGACCATCGCCCTGCACCGTCGGCCGCTGGCCGATATTGGCCACGCCCGGCACCACCCGCCCATCGATCAGGCTGCTGACCAGATAGACGCCGCGCAGCGGCGGTCGACGCCGCTTGAGCTGGACGTTGGCCGTGGGCCAGCCCAGCTGGCGCGCCAGCTTCTGGCCGTGCAAGACCCGTCCCGAGAGGCTGTAGGGCCGGCCCAGCATGCGCGCGGCCAGGGCCAGATCGCCGTCGGCCAGGGCCTGGCGGATCAGGGTACTGCTCACCCGCAGGCCGTCCAGTTCGACGGTGGTAGCAGCTTCCAGGGTGAAGCCGTGGTCGCGGGCAGCCAGATTCAGGTAGGTGAAGTCGCCGGCGCGGTCGCAGCCGAAGCGGAAATCGTCACCGATCTCTAGGTGTTTCACCCCCAGGCCTTCCACCAGCACCTGCTGGACGAAGGCCTCGGCAGACAACTCGCGCAGCCGCCGATTGAAGTTCAGGCAGAGCACGTTGTCGACGCCCAGGCGCGCGAAGCATTCCAGCTTCTCGCGCAGGCGGGTCAGACGCACCGGCGCGATATCGGGCAGGAAGAATTCCCGCGGCTGAGGTTCGAAGATCACCACGCAACTGGGCACCCCGAGCTCCGCCGCCCGCTCACGCAGCCGCGCGAGGATGGCCTGGTGCCCCAGGTGAACCCCGTCGAAGTTGCCAATGGTGGCAACGCAGCCCTTGGGAAAGGCGTCGAGATGATGGAGACCACGAAACAGCTGCATGGGTAGGTATTGCTCAGAAATTAATCGATTATATCCGGATGCCCGCCGCGAGGACAGGCGCACACCCGGCCTTGTGCAATCACAGCACCGCGCGCCGATTGAAGTCGCGCACGCGGAAGCCGAGCAGGAAGAGACTGGCGAAATAGGCCAGCACCCCCGCCGCGACCAGCCCGCCCAGACGCAGCAGGCGCTGCCACATCAGTCCTTCGCTCCAGCTGGGCAACAGCTGCATCAGGCCGAACAGGACAGCGGTCATCACCGCCACGGCGATCAGCAGTCGCAGCAGAAAGCTTGTCCAGCCCGCCTGGGGGATGAACAGGTTATGGCGGCGCAGTTGCCAGAATAAAAGGCCGGCGTTGAGACAGGCCGCGACGCCTATGGCCAGGGCCAGGCCCACATGCTGCAGCGGACCGATCAGGATCAGGTTGAGCACCTGGGTCACCGCCAGGGTGAAGAGCGCGATCTTCACCGGGGTCTTGATGTTCTGCTGGGCATAGAAGCCCGGTGCCAGCACCTTGACCAGGATGATGCCGAGCAGCCCCACGGCATAGGCGACCAGTGCCCGCTGGGTCATCAGGGCGTCATGGGCATCGAAACGGCCGTACTGGAACAGTGAGACGGTCAGGGGCTCGGATAGCAGCGCCAGGGCCGCCGAGCAGGGCAGCACCAGCAGGAAGCACAGTCGCAGGCCCCAGTCGAGCAGCCGCGAATACTCCTGGCGATCGGCCTTGGCGTAGGTGCGCGACAGCGCCGGCAGCAGGATGGTCCCCAGCGCCACGCCGAGCACCCCCGAGGGCAGCTCCATCAGGCGATCGGCGTAGTACATCCAGGAGACCGAGCCGGCCGCCAGGAAGGAGGCGAAGATGGTGTTGATGATCAGCGAAATCTGGCTGACCGAGACCCCGAGGATCGCCGGCCCCATCTGCTTCATGACCCGCCAGACGCCGCTGTCACGCAGATTCAGTCGCGGCAGCACCAGCATGCCGATGCGCTTGAGATGCGGCAGCTGATAGAGGAATTGCGCCAGACCACCCACCAGGGTCGCCCAGGCCATGGCCATGATCGGCGGATCGAAATAGGGGGTCAGGAACAGCGCGAAGACGATCATGCTGACATTGAGCAGGGTCGGCACGAAGGCCGGCACGCTGAACCTGTTCCAGGTGTTGAGCACGGCCCCGGCCAGGGACGCCAGGGAGATCAGCAGGATGTAGGGAAAGGTCACCCGCAGCAGGCTGGAGGTGAGGGCGAATTTCTCCGGGGTATCGGCGAAACCCGGCGCGGTGATCCAGATCACCAGGGGCGCAGCCAGCATGCCCAGCAGCGTGACCACCGCCAGCACCAGGGTCAGCAGGCCACTGACGTAGGCTAGAAAGGTGCGGGTGGCCTCCTCGCCCTGCTGGGCCTTGTATTCGGCGAGGATGGGGACGAACGCCTGGGAAAAAGCCCCTTCGGCGAAGATGCGGCGCAGCAGGTTGGGCAGCTTGAAGGCGACGAAAAAGGCGTCGGTGGCCATGCCGGCGCCAAAGGTGCGGGCGACGATGGTGTCGCGCACGAAACCCAGCACGCGGGACAGCATGGTCATGGAGCTGACGGCGGCCAGGGACTTGAGCAGATTCATGGCAGGGAGAGGACTCGGTGAACGCAGCGGGACGTGACAGAGGATGCGCGTGAGCGCAGTCGCGCGATGGGCACAAGCGATCGAGTGTAACGAGGCCCTTCATCGGCGACCAGCCGGATATCCATCCAGATAGCCTTGACAGGCGCCGCCAGGGACGTCAAGATTCGCGACCTTAATTTAGCTCTGTACTTGCTACAGAGTTCGCTCTGTACCCAATACAGTCTTTTTCGAAGGAGCTCCACGGTGGCTAACTCCCCCTCCGCCAAAAAACGCGCCAAACAGGCTGAGAAGCGTCGCAGCCACAATGCGAGCCTGCGCTCCATGGTGCGTACCTACATCAAGAACGTCGTCAAGGCGATCGAAGCCAAGGACCTGGAAAAAGCCAAGTCCGCTTATGTTGCTGCCGTTCCGGTCATCGACCGCATGGCCGACAAGGGCATCATCGACAAGAACAAGGCCGCTCGTCACAAGAGCCGCCTGAACGCTCACATCAAGGCCCTGGCTACCCCCGCCGCTGCCTGATAAGCGTTCAAGTAAAAAACCGGCTTCGGCCGGTTTTTTATTGCCTGGGATTCGGGAATCCAGCGCCTCCGGAGAGGCGCCAGGATCGACGATCGTCAGACCAGGACGAGGTTGTCCCGGTGAATCAGCTCGGGCTCGTAGACATAGCCCAGCTCAACCACGATGGCATCCGAAGGCCGCCCCAGGATGCGCTGCGCCTCGGTCGCACTGTAGTTGACCAGGCCACGCGCCACCTCGCGCCCGTCCGGACCGACGCAGGCAACCATCTCACCGCGCCGGAAGCTGCCTTCCAGCGCTCGCACGCCCACCGGCAGCAGACTGCGATGACCGCCCACCAGGGCCTCCACCGCACCGGCATCCAGGCGCAGGGTGCCACGCACCTGCAGATGCCCCGCCAGCCACTGCTTGCGCGCCGCCACCAGGCCACGCTCGGGTGACAGCAGGGTGCCCAGCTGCTCGCCCTGCTGCAGGCGACTGAGCACCTGCTGGATCCGCCCGCCGACGATGACGGTATAGGCACCGGAGCGCGCCGCCAGACGCGCAGCACGCAGCTTGGTCTGCATGCCGCCACGCCCCAGGGCACCGCCGGTACCGCCGGCGACCAGATCCAGGGCCGGATCGTCGGCGCGCGCCTCGCTGATGAGACTGGCATCGGGATTGTTGCGCGGATCGGCATCGAACATGCCATCGCGATCGGTGAGGATGACCAGCAGATCGGCTTCGACCAGGTTGGCCACCAGGGCAGCCAGGGTGTCGTTGTCGCCGAAGCGGATCTCGTCGGTAACGACGGTATCGTTCTCGTTGATCACCGGCACCACACCCAGGCTCACCAGGGTGCGCAGGGTGCTGCGGGCATTGAGGTAGCGCTTGCGATCGGACAGGTCGTCATGGGTGAGCAGGATCTGCGCGGTCTGCACCTGATGCTCCGCGAAACTGGATTCCCAGGCCTGCACCAGCCCCATCTGCCCTACCGCCGCGGCCGCCTGCAACTCGTTGATGGCGGTCGGACGCTGCGCCCAGCCGAGCCGACTCATGCCGGCCGCCACCGCACCCGAGGATACCAGCACCAGCTCGATGCCCGCCTGGTGCAGGGCTACCATCTGCTCGACCCAGCCAGCCATGGCCCCGCCATCCAGACAACGCCCGTCGTCGGTCAGCAGGGCACTACCGATCTTCACTACCCAGCGCTGGGCGCCAGACACCTGATCACGCATGGGCAAGCTCCTTTCTTACCGTACGTAGAAGATTTCCGGACCGTCGCCGTCGTCTTCGTCATCATCGAAGTCGTCGTCTTCGTCCACCGCCTTGACGCCCGAACGGCGCAGGGCCCGCTGGTCGTCCAGCGCCTGCAGACGCGCCCGCGCCTCGTCCTCGATGCGCTGATCGAGTTCTTCCAGCGCCTCGGCATAGGCCGGGTCCTCGGCGAGACGCAGGGTCCGCTCGTCGAGATACTGCATGATGGCCTGACAGAGCTGCTCGGTGCCTTCCCGCTCCAGGGCGGAGATGACGAAGACCGGACCCTGCCAGCCCAGACGCTCGACCACCGCCTTGAGGCGCTCTTCGCGCTCGTCATCGAGCAACTGGTCGGCCTTGTTCAGCACCAGCCAGCGGTCACGCTCGCCCAGCGCCGGGCTGAACTTGGTCAGCTCGTTGATGATGGTCTCGGCAGCCTCGGCCGGATCGCTTTCATCCAGGGGCGCCATGTCGACGAGGTGCAGCAGCAGGCGGGTCCGCGCCAGGTGCTTGAGGAAGCGGATTCCCAGGCCGGCGCCTTCGGACGCTCCTTCGATCAGCCCCGGGATGTCGGCGACCACGAAGCTCTTGAAGCGCCCCACGCTGACCACGCCCAGGTTGGGCACCAGGGTGGTGAAGGGATAGTCCGCGACCTTGGGCTTGGCGGCCGAGACCGCGCGGATGAAGGTGCTCTTGCCGGCATTGGGCAGGCCGAGCAGACCGATGTCCGCCAGCACCTTGAGCTCCAGCTTGAGATCGCGCTCTTCGCCGGGTTTGCCCGGGGTGGTCTGCCGCGGTGCGCGGTTGGTGCTGGACTTGAACCGGGTGTTGCCCAGGCCGTGCCAGCCACCCTGGACGACGCGGATGCGCTGACCGGGCTGGGTCAGGTCACCGATGATCTCCTGGGTCGCCGCATCGATCACCGTGGTGCCCACGGGGACCGGCAGCACCAGGTCTTCACCCTTGGCGCCGGTGCACTCGGTGCTCCCGCCCTTCTCACCGTTCTGCGCGGTGAAACGTCGGGTGTAACGGTAATCGACCAGGGTGTTCAGGTTGATGTCGGCTTCGAGCCAGATCGACCCGCCATCGCCGCCGTCACCGCCATTGGGGCCACCCTTCTCGATGAATTTCTCCCGGCGGAAACTCATCATGCCGTTGCCGCCGTCACCCGCTTTTACGTGTATGGATACTTCATCGACGAATTTCATCTGGACCTCCCGCGCTCGCGGGCCGCTGCAAACAAGGAAATAGCTTAACTACAAACGAAAAAGCCCCGTCGGGTAGACAGGGCTTTTCTTTCGTCACGGGCCTTAGGCGGCGGCGACGATGCTCACGTAACGACGGCCGAAGGCGCCCTTCACGTCGAACTTGATCACGCCGTCCACTTTCGCGAACAGGGTGTGATCCTTGCCGAGGCCCACGCCGTAACCGGCATGGTACTGGGTGCCGCGCTGACGCACGATGATGTTGCCGGCCTTGACGACCTGGCCGCCGTACAGCTTCACGCCAAGGCGTTTGCTTTCGGAATCGCGACCGTTACGAGTAGAACCACCCGCTTTTTTGTGTGCCATGAGTCAATTCTCCGTTAGAGGCGAGATCAGGCCTGGATGCCAGTGATCTTGATTTCGGTGAACCACTGACGGTGGCCCTGACGCTTCATGTGATGCTTACGACGACGGAATTTGATGATGGTGACCTTGTCGTGACGGCCCTGGGCGGTCACTTCGGCGGTCACTTTGGCACCATCAACGACCGGCAGACCGATCTTGACGTCGTCACCGTTGCCAACCAGCAGAACCTGGTCGAAGGTGACGGTTTCACCGGTGGCGATGTCGAGCTTCTCGACCTTCAGGTATTCGCCTTCGGCGACCTTGTACTGCTTGCCACCGGTAACGATAACTGCGTAGGACATGGTAAATCTCCGTTAAACCTGCTCACCCGGTGCTTTATAGGAGGTATCGTCGACCGGCATGGCTGCACGGGACCGGAAGGACCACCGCGCAATTGCGTAAGACAGGGGGTTAACCCTAGGAATGTTCAGGGCCCGCGATTCTACGCAAGCCGGGGCCGGGAGGCAAGAGCCGCCCGCCCGCGCCTTGACAGCCCCCCACCCCACCCCTAGCATGCCGCGCAACCTCGTTCAGCGGCCATGCCGGGCCGGTGCCCAGCCGAATCGGCATGAGCGGCGAGCCGCGGGAGCGCGATGGCAATCCCTGGGCATGGCACTTGTGCCGGTCCCTAGGGCATAGTCTGGCGGTCATGCGCCATCCGGCCGCTTGAATATTGCCCGGACCTCCAGTGGACACCTCTCAATGACGCAGCAATCCCAGTCCTTCTATCGCGTGGTGACGGACGATTTCGCCGCCGTAGACGGCATCATCCGCCAGCAGCTGACCTCGCGCGTGCCGCTGGTCGAGAAGATTGGCGACTACATCGTCTCCGCGGGTGGCAAGCGCCTGCGTCCGCTGCTGGTCCTGCTGGCCGGCAAGGCGCTCGGGCGCGCCGATCACGATCTGCAGCTGCTGGCGGCGACCATCGAATTCCTGCACACCTCCACCCTGCTGCACGACGATGTCGTCGATGCCTCGGGAATGCGCCGTGGCCGCTCCACCGCCAACGCCCTCTGGGGCAACGCCCCCAGCGTCCTGGTGGGCGATTTCCTCTATGCCCGCTCCTTCGAGATGATGGTGGCGCTCGGCTCCATGGAAGTGATGCGCATCATCTCCCAGGCCACCCGCGTCATCGCCGAGGGCGAGGTGCTGCAGCTGTCGAAGATCCGCGACGCCAGCACCACCGAAGAGATCTACATGGAAGTCATCCGCGGCAAGACCGCCATGCTCTTCGAAGCCTCCACCCACAGCGCGGCGATCCTGGCCGGCGCCAGCGCCGAACAGGCCGACGCCCTGCGCCGCTATGGCGATCACCTGGGCGTGGCCTTCCAGCTGGTCGACGACCTGCTCGACTACCAGGGCGACGCCGTCGCGTTGGGCAAGAACGTCGGTGACGATCTGGCCGAGGGCAAGCCGACCCTGCCGCTGATCGTGACCATGCGCGAAGGCACTGCCGAACAGGCCGCCCTGGTACGCCAGGCGATCCGCCAGGGCGGCAGCCAGGACCTGGAAGGCGTGCGCGCCGCCGTCGAAGCCGCTGGCGCCCTCGACTACACCGCACGCAAGGCCCAGGAATTCGCCGAGCGGGCGATCGCCTGCCTGGACGTCCTGCCCGCCAGCGAATATCGCGACGCCCTGGCCGACCTGGGTCGCTTCTCGGTGGCCCGTACCCACTGACGCCTGCACCGTCCGATCAAGCCCGCCGTCGCCAGACTGCGGGCTTTTTCATATCCGACCAAAAAAGTCAGGTAATCTCTTGCTATTTATTGAATAAGAATTATTCTCACAAATAGCACAGCAGGAGCCCTTGCCATGACTTATCTGATCGACGCCTGGCTGGACCGGCCGCACCCCTATCTGCGCATCCTCAACCGGGAAACCGGCAAGGTCTGCGCGGAGCTGGACGAGACGGCCCTGGAAGAACTCAAGGACCTGGGCGAGCTGGATCTGCACAGCCTCACCTCCAGCGAGCCGCGGGTGGTGAAGGAGCAGATCCGCCAGGTCTTCCTGTTCAGCTACGCCCTGGCGCTGCGCCCGGACAACGAGGCGCTGCGCCTGGACTGCTAGCGTTAGAGGACGTCGAGCAGCTCGACGTCGAACACCAGCACGCTGTGCGGCGGGATGCCGCCGACGCCCTGGGCGCCATAGGCCAGTTCGCTGGGTACGTGCAGGCGCCACTTGCTGCCGGCAGGCATCAGTTGCAGGGCTTCGGTCCAGCCGGCGATCACGCCGCCCACCGGAAACTCGGCCGGCTGGCCGCGCTGGTAGGAGCTGTCGAACACGCTGCCGTCGATGAGGGTGCCGTGGTAGTGGGTACGCACCTGGTCTTCACGGGTCGGCGTGGCGCCCTCCCCCTGGGTGAGCACCTCGTATTGCAGACCGGACGGCAGCACCACGACGCCAGGGCGCTCGGCATTGGCCTTGAGGTAGTCGACGCCCTCCTGAGCCGCCGCAGCGGCCTTGGCCTGGGCTTCCGCCTGCATGCGCTCGCGGATGACGCGGAAGCTGGCGTTCAGCGACTCGACGTCCACCCGGGAATCCTGGCCGTCGAAAGCCTCGGTCAGGCCGGCGAGCACGGCCGCCAGCTGCATGCCGGGGACCGGATTCTGGCGCAGCTGATCGCCCAGCTGGCGGCCGATGCCGTAGCTGACGCGGGCTTCGTCGGTGTCGAGCAGGATGTCGTTCATAGCAGCCTTTCCATCGTGAAAAAAGAGCCGAGCCTAGCACATCAAGGACTCGACTCGCCGCCGAGGCTGCCGCGCTGCCGGCGACAGCGCTCGGAGCAGTAGCGCACCTCGTCCCAGTTGCGCTCCCACTTCTTGCGCCAGGCGAAGGGCCGCTGGCAGACCGGACAGACCTTGGTGGGCAGATCGCCCTTCTTCATAGGGATTCTCCCGCGTCGAGACGCGCCAGCAGGGTTTCGCCACGCTGCCAGAGGGCCTGCTGGCGCTCGGGGGCCTGGCGATCGAGATTGCGATAGAGATTGAGCATGCGCGGATAGTGGGCGAAACGCTCGCGATGGCGGATCAGGAAGTGCCAGTAGAGGGCATTGAAGGGACAGGCCCTGTCGCCCAGCGCTTCCGTGACTTGATAGTGGCAGCCCTTGCAGTAGTCGGACTGGCGACGGATGTAGTGGCCGCTGGCGCAATAGGGCTTGCTCGCCAGATAGCCGCCGTCGGCATGCATCACCATGGCCTGGGTGTTGGGCAGCTCGACCCACTCGAAGGCATCCAGGTAGACCGCCAGATACCACTCGCCGATGGCCTGGGGCGCGATGCCGGCCAGCAGGGCGAAGTTGCCGGTGACCATCAGCCGCTGGATATGGTGCGCGTAGCCCAGCGCCAGGGTCTGGCCGATGGCCTGGCGCATGCAGGCCATACGGGTATCGCCGGTCCAGTAGAACTCTGGTAGCGCCCGGGTATTGCCCAGCGCATTGAGCTCACGGTATTCGGGCATGCGCAGCCAATAGACGCCATGGACGTACTCTCGCCAGCCGATCAGCTGACGCAGGAAGCCCTCGGCACTGTTGAGCGGCACCCTGCCCTCGCGATAGGCGGCATCCACGTCGGCGCAGAGCCGACGCAGGTCCAGCAGGCCAATGTTGAGCGCCGCACTGATCCGGGCGTGATGCAGATAGGGCTCGCCACGGGCCATGGCGTCCTGATAGCTGCCGAAGTCGCGCAAGCCCGTGCCCAGGAAGTGCTGCCAGAGGCGCTCGGCATCCGCCCGGGTCACCGGATAGTCGAAGCCCTCCAGCCGGCCATAGTGATGGGCGAAGCGCTGCCCGACCAGCTCGAGCACGTCCCCGGTACAGGCATCGGCCGGACAGCTGAAGGGCTCGGGAACAGGCTGGTCTTTAGGCAGCGCCTTGCGATTGTCCTTGTCCAGGTTCCAGACGCCACCGCACGGCTCGTCTGGCCCCTCCATCAGCCAGCCGTGTCGCCTGCGCATGCCGCGGTAGAAGGCCTCCATGCGCAGCTCGGTGCGCGACCCGGCCCAGCGGGCAAAGGCGGCGCGACTGCAGAGGAATCTGTCATCGCCATGCCAGCGTACCGGTATCGCCAGGTCCAGCGCCCGCAGCGCCTGCTCCAGTCGCCACTCGCCGGTCTCGGTCAGCCGAATCTCACGCGCGCCCGTCGTCTTTGCCCAGAACGTGATCTCGGCTGGCAGCGAGCCCTGGTTGTCGAGGTCGTCCAGGGTGCGATAGAGAACCCGGAAGCCGCGCGCGCGCATCTCGCTGGCGAAGTGGCGCATGGCGCTGAAGATCAGGGCGATCTTGCGCGGATGATGAGGGACATAGCTGGCTTCGCTCATCACCTCGGCGAGCAGCAGCACGTCCTGCGCGGGATCGGCGTCGCGCAGGGAGGCCAGGCGAGGCGAAAGCTGATCGCCGAAGACCGGCAGCAGGCGCCGAACGGCGCCCTCGCTCAAGAGGCGTTCCGGTAGTTCAGCGGGATCTTCAGGGGTTCGGCCGAGCGTGGCGCCATGCCGACCATCTCGTCGTAGGCACTGTGCTGGATGAGAAAGCACGGCAGTGCCGGCAGATCGGCCAGCAGGCGGCGGGCCTGGGCGGCCGAGCCCAGGCGGTAGAAGTGTCCGTCCCGTCCGGTCAGGCGCGTGCGACCGTTCTGGGTGAGCACCTCGAGCACATAGAAACCACCCTCGATGGAAAGCAGATTGAGTTCACGAACCTCACCGGCCTGGGCGCGCTGGGTCAATTCCGGCAATTGCATGGAAACCTCCGGGTCGAGATCGACGCCGGGGATGGCGTCGATAGGCAGCTGTGAGCCTTCGACAACCTAGGACAAGCAAGCGCAGCGGTGCAATCCACAAAGCGTAAGCGAAAGCTGCCGGCGGCAGACGAGTGGCCGCCCGGCCCATCAGTGCTTGGTCAGGCGATCCAGATAGCCCATGGCAAAGGCCGAGACCACGAACACCAGATGGATGATCACGTACCACTTGAGGTACTCGGGATTGGTGTTCTGGGCATCCATGAAGATGCGCAAGAGGTGAATCGAAGAAATGGCGACGATGGACGCGGCCACCTTGTTCTTCAGCGAGCCCGAATCCATCTTGCCCAGCCAGCTGAGCTTTTCCGAGCCCTCGTCGATGTCCAGCTGGGAGACGAAATTCTCGTAGCCGGAAATCATCACCATCACCAGCAGGCCACCCACCAGCGCCATGTCGATCAGCGACAGCACCAGGAGGATCAGCTCGGCCTCGGTGGATTCGAAGATGTGCGGCAGGACGTGGAAGACTTCCTGAAAGAACTTGAGCGCCAGCAGGACCAGGGCCAGGGACAGACCCAGATAGATGGGTGCCAGCAGCCAACGGGAGGCGTAAAGGGCTTTTTCGATCAGACGTTCCATGCAGACTCGCTCGGATTACAGGGCCGGGCGAGTATACCGGGGCGGTGCGAACGGACCAATGCGGCAGGTTGTACCTGATTCAGGCGTCGGGACCGACCTGGAAACGCACCTGCTGATGGGCACGCTCACCGTTCATCTTGCGCAGTTCACTCTGCATGTGCAGGCGCCAGATCTGGGTCTCCTCGACCTGGATGTAGCCCTGCTCGACCAGGTTCTCGGCGATGGCGGTCATGACGCCCTCGGCCGCTTTGGGACCATGGAAAGGCCCCTGGGCCTTGATGGCGGTGGGCTGCTGACCGTTGAGGCCGGCGGCGCACAGCAGGGTCCAGAGGCCCTGCTCCTGACCGAGCGGCTTGATTTCGCATTCGATACGGGTGACGAGGCCCAGGCAGGGACGGATCAGGGTAATGGTGCGGGACATGGCGTCATCCTCTCGAAGCGCTCAATGCTCGCCGGTCCTAGGCCAGAGGTATCCACAAAGGCTGTGGACAACCCTGTTGGTCAACAGGGGGCAAGCGGGTCTGGGCGCCGTGCTACTTGGGCTGCGGCACCTTGTACAAAATCCGACCTGCCCCCTGTACCTCAGTTCTCCGCCGCTTGGTTGTTTTTCCCTTTTGCCTTGGAGTTATCACTGAGTTTGTCGGCCAGTTCATCTTCCAGCTCGAGCTCGGCGATTTCCTTGAGACGCTGTACCACGCGCGCATTGACGCTGCCGTCGGGGAAGCGACCCTTGGCATCCGGCGCCCCGGCGGGCTCGCCCACCAGCAGCGACAGGGCCTCGTCCGCCTGACGTACGGCATAGACATGGAACAGCCCCGCGCGGACCGCTTCCAGCACGGTTTCGTCGAGCATCAGGTTGGTGACGTTGGCGCGCGGAATGATCACGCCCTGCTCGCCGGTCAGGCCACGGGCCTGGCAGAGGCGGAAGAAGCCTTCGATCTTCTCGTTCACGCCCCCGACCGGCTGCACCTCGCCGAACTGGTTGATGGAGCCGGTGATGGCGAAGCACTGCTTGAGCGGGGTGCGCGACAGCGCAGAGATCAGGGTGCAGGCCTCGCCGAGGGAGGCGCTGTCGCCATCGACATAGCCATAGGACTGCTCCAGGGCGATGCTGGCCGAGATCGACAGCGGGAATTCCTGGGCATAGCGACTGCCCAGGTAGCCGGTCAGGATCATCACCCCCTTGGAGTGGATCGGCTGACCCAGGCTGACTTCGCGCTCGATATCGAGGATGCCGCTGGCGCCCGGGTAGACGGTGGCGGATATTCGCGCCGGCATGCCAAAGGCGGAATCGGCCACCTCCAGCACGGTGAGGCCGTTGCACTTGCCCACCGCCGCGCCCTGGGTGTCGATGAGGATCAGCCCGGTGAGCATGTCGTCCAGCACCCGGGCGCAGACGCGACCAGTGCGGGTCTCCTTGGCCTTGAGCGCGCGCTCGACATGGCCCTTATCGGTCCGCTCGTCGCCCGCCAGGTGGCGAATGAAGTCGGCTTCGCTGACCAGCTGGAACAGATCGCCGATACGCGCCGACAGCCGCCCCTGGTGTTCGGCCAGGCGGGCGCTGTAGGTGGCCAGGCGGGCCACGGCCGCCGAGGTCAGAGGCGCCATGCCCTCCTCCGAGGTACGCGTCTTGAGCAGCTGGGCGAACTGCTCCAGGCTCTCGTCGCGCAGCGGCAGTTCTTCGTCGAAGTCCACCAGCACCCGGAACATCTCCTGGAAGTCCGAATCCAGCTCCTGCAGGGTGTAGTAGATGTTGCGCGAGCCGATGATGATGACCTTGAGCTGCAGCGGGATCTGCTGCGGCGCCAGGCTCATGGCGGTGAGCCGCCCCAGCTCGGCCAGTGGCGATTCCATCTTCAGCTGACGCGAATGCAGGGCGCGCTTGAGCGCGTCCCAGACGAAGGGCTCGGTCAGCAGCTTGTCCGCCTCGACGATGAGGAAGCCGCCATTGGCGCGGTGCAGCGCCCCCGGGCGCAGCTGGCGATAGTTGGTGTAGAGCGCGCCCTGATCGGACTGGTACTCGATGCGCCCGAAGAGGTTGTCGTAGGTCGGGTGGGACTCGAACACCACCGGCGCACCACCGGTGACGTGGTGACCGATGATCAGATTGGGTTCGTACTGCTCGCGCAATTCCTTGCGCCGCTGCATGTCGGGCTTGGCGTCGTCGGCCAGCTGCTCGACCACCGTCTTGAGCAGATCCACCTGCATGGCCTGCAGGTAGGCGCAGACCCCGGGATTGTCGTTGTACTTCTCCGACAGCGGCGCCAGCAGCGGCTGCAGGGCCTGGATGATGGTGTCTTCATTCAGGGCACGCAGCTGGTTGCTCGATTCGCGCCGCCACTGCGGCAGGCTGGCCAGCTCTTCGTTGAGGCGCTCTTCCAGGCTGGAGATGTCGGCGTGGAAACGCTCGCGCTCGGCCTCGGGCAGCTGGGCGAAGTCGGCCTCATCCAGCGCCTTGCCCTCCTTCATCGGGGTGAAGGCGACATTGTTGGCATCGCGATAGAGGGCGATCTCCTTTTCCAAGGCGAGCTTTTCCACTACGTCCAGCGCCTGGTCGTAGCGCTGGTTGAAGGCGCGCTCGATGGCGCTCTTCTTCTGCTGGAAGGCCGGGTGCTCGAACACCGCCGGAAAGGTCGCCAGCAGGTTGTCGATGAAATGCGCCATGTCGGCCACGAAAGCCTCGCCTTCACCAGGCGGCAACTCCAGGGCGCCCGGGGCGCGGGGCTCTTCGAAGTGATTCAGGTAGACCCAGTCGTTGGGCGTCGGTTGGCGCTTGGCCTCGGCCTTGAGATAGCGCTGGACGAAGGAGAAGCGACCGGTGCCCGGCTCGCCCATGACAAAGACGTTGTAGCCGGGCCGCGGCATGGCCACCCCGAACTGCAGGGCTTCCACCGCGCGTTCCTGACCGAGGATGCCGCGGAAGGGTTCGAGCTGATCGGTATCGGCAAAGGAGAATTGTTCGGGAGCGAAGGGGCGGGTCAGCTCATCGGGAGCGAGCCGGAGACCGGCCGCGACGGGATCGTGCATCGTAAGTCCTTGTCAGGCATGCAAGCAGTGTCCGCATTCTGCGACCGGGATGACAGCCGAAGCAAGGCAAGCGGCGCACCCCTGCGCATTTAAGCGCAGCGGTGCGCGGGGTTAGCGCAACGTCTGTCGGTATTTTCCGGCGCCCGCGTTTTTTGACGAAATTCTCACCAGACGCCTACTAAGCTCTCTACATGGGGATCAGGCGTAGGATCCCGTGAGGAGGCCCCATGGCTGGCTCTCGTCGTTTCATTCCGCTGTTGTTCCTGCTGTCCGCGCTCGCGGCCTGCACCAGCTATCACGACCAGTTGATCGCCAAGGGCTATCCGCCGGCCTATGCCGACGGCTTCAGCGACGGCTGCCAGACCGGCAAGCAGGCGGTCAACGGGATAGGTTACGAGCACAAGGACGCCCGTCGCTTCGCCGCGGAAAAGCCCTATCAGCAGGGCTGGGACGCGGGCTATGCGCAATGCGTGCAGGTGGCCCAGCGCGAGGAGCAGCAGCGGTTCCTGGACCAGGTCCGGGAAAATCGCGAAGGCGCCGAACAACTGCACCTGCGCTCCAAAACACGTTGAGGTCGTAGCCAACCTTGCGGCGCGGATAGGATGACCTATGCTGGCGGGCCCGCTTGTCGAGCCCTGCCGATGTCTGCCCGTTCGCCGCTGTTCGCCGTTGCCCTGCTGCTGGTCGCCATGACCTCGATCCAGACCAGCGCCAGCCTGGCCAAGACCCTGTTCCTGCGTCTCGACCCGGTGGGCGTCACCACCCTGCGGTTGATCTTCGCCGCGCTGGTCCTGCTGCTGGTGCTGCGCCCCTGGCGCAACTTTCGCCGCGAGGCGCTGGGCAGTCTGCTGGGCTATGGCATCGCCATGGGCGTGATGAACCTGACCATCTACCTGGCCATGCAGCGGCTGCCGATCGGCATCGCCGTCGGCCTGGAATTCGTCGGCCCCCTGGTGGTGGCACTGTGCGCCCTGCGCCGCTGGCTGGACCTGCTGTGGATCGTGCTCGTAGTGGCCGGCCTGGCAGTACTCCTACCCTTCGGCCACAACGCCTCGGCGCTGGATCCACTGGGCACCGCCCTGGCCCTGGGCGCCGGTGCCTGCTGGGCGCTGTACATCGTGCTGGGCAAGCGCGCGGGGGCGGTGCACGGCACCGGCACGGTAGCCTTTGGCGCGACCATCGGCGCCCTGGTGATCCTGCCCATCGGCATCGCCCACAGCGGCAGCAATCTCTTGCAACCGGAAATCTGGCCGCTGGCACTGGCCCTGGCGCTGATGTCCACGACCATTCCCTACGCCCTGGAGATGGTGGTGCTGACCCGCCTGCCGGCGTCCACCTTCGGCACCCTGATGAGTCTGGAGCCCGCGCTGGGCGCCCTCTCCGGCTGGGTGTTCCTCGGCGAAATCCTGGGCATCGCCCAGTGGTTCGCCCTCGCCTGCATCATCGTCGCGTCCATCGGCGCCACCTGGAGCAGCCGCCTGACCCCGGAGCAAACGCCGCTCTAGGCACTCTATAGCGAGGCGAATCCTCACGCGGAGTACCGACGATGATCTATCTGATAATGGGCGTCTCGGGCAGTGGCAAGACCACCCTGGGCGAACTCCTGGCCAGCCGGCTTGGCTGTCGTTTCGACGATGCCGACACCTTTCACAGCCAGGCCAACAAGGACAAGATGGCCAAGGGTATCGCCCTCACCGACGAGGATCGCTGGCCCTGGCTGGACGCCATCCACGATGCCATGCAGCAGGCGCAGGCCGAGGGCACCACCCGGGTGTTCGCCTGCTCGGCGCTGAAAAAGATCTATCGCGACCGCCTGCTGAGCGGCCTCGAAGGGGTCCGCCTGCTGTTTCTCAAGGGCTCGCCGGAGCTCCTGGCCGAGCGCATCGGCAGTCGCCGCGGACACTTCTTCGATCCCAAGCTCCTGCAGAGCCAGCTCGATACCCTGGAGGCGCCCGATCACCTGGAAGCCCAGGTGCTGGACGTGCGCAAGTCGCCGGAGCAGCTGGTGGATGAGGTGCTGGCGTCTGGCCACGGCGCCTGAGCGCTGCGGCCAGCGCTTCAGACCGCGACGGGCGCCTTGATGTGCGGGTGGGCCTGATAGCCTTCCAGCTCGAAATCCTCGAAGCGGAAGGCGAACAGGTCGGTGACCGCCGGATTGAGCTTCATGGTCGGCAGCGGCAGTGGCTCGCGGGTCAGCTGCAGATCGGTCTGCTCCAAGTGATTGGCATAGAGATGGCAATCACCGCCGGTCCAGATGAATTCGCCCGGCTGCAGCCCGGTGACCTGGGCCACCATCAGGGTCAGCAGCGCATAGCTGGCGATGTTGAAGGGCACGCCGAGGAAGATGTCGGCGGAGCGCTGATACAGCTGGCAGCTCAGGCGACCATCGGCGACATAGAACTGGAAGAGCGCATGGCACGGCGGCAGCGCCATCTCGTCCACCAGGGCCGGATTCCAGGCCGAGACGATCAGGCGGCGCGAGTCGGGCTTGGCGCGGATCATGTCCACCACCCCGGCGATCTGGTCGATATGGCGACCATCGGGTGCCGGCCAGCTGCGCCACTGGTAGCCGTAGACCGGACCCAGCTCGCCATTCTCGTCGGCCCATTCGTCCCAGATGGACACGCCATTGTCCTTCAGGTAGCGGATATTGGTCTCGCCCTGCAGGAACCACAGCAGTTCATGGATGATGGATCTCAGATGGCACTTCTTGGTGGTGACCAGGGGAAAGCCCTCGGCCAGGTCGAATCTCATCTGGTAGCCGAAGACGCTGTAGGTCCCGGTGCCGGTGCGGTCGCTCTTGAAGGTGCCGTGTTCGCGCACGTGGCGCATCAGGTCGAGGTACTGTTTCATGGCGGAAGCGCTACCTGGCAAAAGGCAAATGGTATCAAATCGTGCCCTGTTGCAGCGGTCGCGCTTGTCGCAGGCTTGCTCATCGGACATAAAAAAGCGGCCCTGAGGCCGCCTTTTCCAGGACACCTAGCTGCTGGCTGGCGGCGCCGTGAGGGTCGCCGTTTCGCGCTCGCGCTGGGTGATCTCCGAGGCCGTGGCATCCATGGCTTCCTGCAGCCCCTGCAGGCGCTTCTTCTCGGCGCGGCGGGTGAAGTACCAGGCGAAGAAGGTGAACAGCGAGACCGCCAGCAGGATCAGGCTGGCGATGGCGTTGATCTCCGGCTTCACACCCAGGCGCACCGCCGAGAACACCTCCATCGGCAGGGTGGTCGAGCCGGGGCCCGACACGAAACTCGCCAGCACCAGGTCGTCCAGCGACAGGGCGAAGGACATCATGCCGCCCGCCGCCAGCGACGGCGCGATCATGGGAATGGTGATCAGCAGGAACACCTTCCACGGCCGGGCGCCCAGGTCCATGGCCGCCTCTTCGATGGACAGGTCCAGTTCGCGCAGCCGCGCCGACACCACTACCGCCACATAGGACGAGCAGAAGCTGGTGTGGGCGATCCAGATGGTGGTCACGCCGCGATCCTGCGGCCAGCCGATCAGCTGGGCCATGGAGACGAACAGCAGCAGCAATGACAGACCGGTGATCACCTCGGGCATCACCAGCGGCGCCGTGACCATGCCGCCGAAGACGGTGCGGCCGCGGAAGCGCGGGATGCGGGTCAGCACGAAGGCCGCCAGGGTTCCGAGGATCACCGAGGAGATGGCCGTGTAGAAGGCGATCTCCAGGGAGCGGAACACCGCGCTCATCAGCTGGCTGTTGTCCAGCAGCCCGACGTACCACTTCACCGACCAACCACCCCAGACGGTCACCAGGCGCGACTCGTTGAAGGAGTAGATGACCAGGATGACCATCGGCAGGTAGATGAACAGCAGTCCGAGCACCAGCATCAGGTTGGTGAACTTGAGGCCTCTCATAGCTTGCCCTCCAGTTCCTTGGCTTGGTTTCTGTTGAACAGCACGATGGGCACGATGAGGATCAGCAGCATCACCACCGCCAGGGCGGACGCCACCGGCCAGTCACGGTTGTTGAAGAATTCCTGCCAGAGCACGCGGCCGATCATCAGGGTCTCCGGGCCACCCAGCAGCTCGGGAATGACGAACTCGCCCACCGCCGGAATGAACACCAGCATGCAGCCGGCGATGATGCCGTTCTTGGACAGCGGCACGGTGATCTTCCAGAAGCTGGTGAAGCGGCTGGCGCCCAGGTCGCCAGCGGCTTCCAGCAGGGTCAGGTCATGCTTCACCAGGTTGGCGAACAGCGGCAGGATCATGAACGGCAGATAGGAATAGACGATCCCCAGGTACACCGCGAAGTTGGTGTTGAGCATCTGCAGTGGACTGCTGATGATCCCCAGATTCATCAGGAAGCTGTTGATCAGACCGTTGGTGGACAGCAGCCCCATCCAGGCATAGACGCGGATGAGAATGGCGGTCCAGGTCGGCATCATGATCAGCAGCAGCAGGACCGTCTGCTTCTCGCGACTGGCCCGGGCGATGGCATAGGCCATGGGATAGCCGATCAGCAGGCAGATCAGGGTGCTGATGCCGGCCATCTTCAGCGAACCGAGATAGGCATCCAGATACAGCGGATCGTCGGCGAACATCAGGTAGTTGCCGAAGTTGAGCGCGATATCCAGTTGCTGATCGGCGTAGCTGAACAGCTCGGTGTAGGGCGGGATGGCCACGTCCGCCAGCGAGAAGCTGATCTTGAGCACGATCAGGAACGGCAGCAGGAAGAACAGGAACAGCCAGACGAAGGGCACGCCGATGGTCAGGCGGCGGCCATCGAGCAGGCGCTTGAGCAAGGGAGGTCTGGTCATGCTTGCAGTACCACGCCGCTGTCGTCTTCCCAGTACACCACCACGGCGTCGTCCCAGGTGGGTCGCTTGCCGAGGCGCTCGGCGTTGGCGATGAAGCACTGGACCAGATGGCCGGAGGCCAGGCGCACGTAGTACACCGAGTGACCGCCCAGGTAGGCGATGTCCTGCACGGTGCCGCTGCACCAGTTGTAGTCGGGATGCTCGTGATCCGCCGGCAGGCTGGTGCCCATCAGCAGCTTTTCGGGACGCAGGGCGAAGGTGACCTGCTTTTCCTGAGCCCGGGTACTGATGCCGTGGCCGATGTAGATCGGCCGTTCCAGTTGCGGACTCTGGATGATGGCGTGGTCGGCACCGTCGTCGGTCAGCTCGCCGTCGAAGACGTTGACGCTGCCGATGAACTCGCAGACCAGCCGGCTCGCCGGGGTCTCGTAAATGTCCATGGGGCTGCCCACCTGGGCGATCCAGCCCAGGTGCATGATGGCGATGCGCTCGGCCATGGTCATGGCCTCTTCCTGGTCGTGGGTCACCATCACGCAGGTCACGCCCACGCGCTCGATGATCTCCACCAGCTCCAGCTGCATCTGCGAGCGCAGCTTCTTGTCCAGCGCGCCCATGGGCTCGTCGAGCAGCAGCAGCTTGGGTCGCTTGGCCAGGGAGCGCGCCAGGGCCACCCGCTGGCGCTGGCCACCGGAGAGCTGGTGCGGCTTGCGCTTGGCGTACTGGGTCATGTGCACCAGCTTGAGCATCTCGGCCACGCGGGCCTCGATCTCGGCCCTGGGCAGCTTGTCCTGCTTGAGCCCGAAGGCGATGTTCTGCTCCACGCTCATGTGCGGGAACAGCGCATAGGACTGGAACATCATGTTGATCGGCCGCTCGTAGGGCGGCATGTCGGTGATGTCCACGCCATCGAGGAAGATGCGCCCTTCGCTCGGCCGTTCGAAACCGGCCAGCATGCGCAGCAGGGTCGACTTGCCCGAACCCGAGCCGCCGAGCAGGGCGAAGATCTCGCCCTTGTTGATGGTCAGGGAGACGTCGTCGACAGCGACGGTTTCGTCGAACTTCTTGGTGACCCGGTCGATCTTGACCAGGACTTCCTTGGCTTTCTTGTCGCCGGTGGCGGCTTTCTTGAAGGCACTGGTGGCGGTCGCCATGTACATCTCCCCAGGAAAATCGGGGACCGGCCGGGCCGGTCCGCTTAGCGTTGGTTATTTGCCGGACTTGACCCGCGTCCAGCTGCGGGTTTCCAAGCGCAGGAGTTGCGGGGGCAGCTCCTTCATGACGTACAGCTTGTCCATCACCGCCTGTGGCGGATAGACGGTCTCGTCCTGCCGCAGCTCGGCATTCATCAGCTCGCCCGCCTTGGGATTGGGGTTGGCGTAGCCGACATAGTCACTGACCTTGGCGATGACCTCGGGCTGCAGCAGATAGTTGATGAAGGCATGGGCCTCCTTCACGTTCTTGGCATCCTTGGGGATGGCCAGGAGGTCGAACCAGAGGTTCGCGCCCTCCTTGGGAATCGCGTAGCCGATGTTGACGCCCTTCTTCGCTTCCTCGGCACGCGAACGCGCCTGAAAGACATCGCCGGAATAGCCGAAGGCCACGCAGATGTTGCCGTTGGCCAGATCCGAGATGTACTTGGAGGAATGGAAATAGGTGATGTACGGCCGCACCTTGAGCAGCTGCGCCTCGGCCTTCTTGTAATCGTCGGGGTTGGTGCTGTTGGGATCGAGTCCCAGGTATTGCAGTACTGCCGGATAGACCTCATCGGGCGAATCCATGAAGGAGACGCCGCACTTGCTCAGCTTCTTGAGGTTCTCGGGTTCGAACAGGATGGCCCAGGAATCGAGCTTGTCGGTGCCCAGCGCGGCCTTGACCTTGTCGACATTGTACCCGATGCCGTTGGTGCCCCACAGGTAGGGAACGCCGTATTGGTTACCCGGATCGCTCTTTTCCAGCTGCTTGAGCAATGCCGGATCGAGATTCTGCCAGTTCGGCAGCTGGCTCTTGTCCAGTTTCTGGAAGGCACCCGCCTTGATCTGCTTGGCCAGGAAGTTGCTCGAGGGCACCACCACGTCATAGCCGGTATGGCCGGCCAGGAGCTTGCCTTCGAGGGTTTCGTTGGAATCGAAGACGTCATAGACCGGGGTGATGCCGGTGGCCTTCTGGAAATCCTCGAGCGTGGTCTCGCCGACGTAATCGCTCCAGTTGTAGACGCGTACCGTCGGCTCGGCGACGGCGGTTCCCATGACGGTCAGGGTGGTCATGGCCAGCAGGGTTTTACGCAACGAAAGCACGGGCGGCTCCTTTCATGGTGGGCATCGGCGACGACACCCTTTCAGCGGTCCATACAGACGTACGGCACGCCGGAGTGACTCCGGCGTGCCGTCCTGTCAGCCGCACGCGGCGGCAGAACTCACTTGCCGGACTTGATGGTGGTCCAGGTACGAGTCATCAGACGCTGGGTCTTGGCCGGAAGATCCGGGAAGGCGTACAGCTTGGCCATGGTTTCCTGGGTCGGATAGATCCCCGGGTTGGTGCGGATCTCTTCGGCCACCAGCGGGGTCGCCGCCTTGTTGCCGTTGGGATACTGCACGTAGTCGCTGACCGCCGCGATCACCTTGGGCTCCATGATGTAGTTGAGGAACTTGAGCGCCCCCTCGGGGTTCTCGGCATCCTTGGGAATGGCCATGGTGTCGAAGAAGGTGCCAGCGCCTTCCTTGGGAATGTTGTAGGCCACGGTCACGCCGTTCTTGGCGTCGGCCGCGCGGGCCTTGGCCTGGGCGATGTCGCCGGAATAGCCGACCGCCACGCAGACGTTGCCGTTGGCCAGGTCCGAGATGTACTTGGAGCTGTGGAAATAGGTGATGTACGGACGCACCTTGAGGAACAGGTCCTCGGCCGCCTTGATCTCCTTGGGATCCTGGCTATCCGGCTTGTAGCCGAGGTAGTGCAGACCGGCGGGAATGATCTCGGTGGGCGAATCCAGCACCGCCACGCCACAGCCCTTGAGCTTGGAGAGGTTCTCGGGCTTGAAGATCAAGTCCCAGGAATCCACCGGGGCATTGTCGCCCAGGGCAGCCTTGACCTTGGCCGGGTTGTAGCCGATGCCGATGGTGCCCCACAGGTAGGGGATGGCGTACTGGTTGCCCGGATCGCTGACTTCCAGGGTCTTCATCAGCTGCGGGTCCAGGTTGCTGTAGTTGGGCAACTTGGACTTGTCCAGCGGCTGGTAGACGCCGGCCTTGATCTGCTTGGCCAGGAAGGAGTTGGACGGCACCACCACGTCGTAGCCGGAACGGCCGGCCAGCAGCTTGGCCTCGAGGGTCTCGTTGCTGTCGTAGACGTCATAGACCACCTTGATCCCCGACTCCTTCTCGAAGTTGGCGATGGTGTCTTCGGCAATGTAGTCGTTCCAGTTGTAGACGTGCAGGACCTTGGGGTCCGCCGAGGCGTTACCGGCAAAGAGGCCGGCCAGGCTCAGCGCTAGAAGAGTCTTGCCAAAAACATTCATGCGGTGGTGCTCCTCAAGTCATCGTTGGTCTTTTGATTCGGTGCGCGGCCAGCGCCCGCGCGCAGTCTGGCAAGGTCCGCCGCCGCGCTCAAGCCTTGCCGCCCATTAGCCACGCTGGCGCAGCAGCTCATGGGTCTGATCGAGGCTCAGGCGCGCCAGGGTAACCAGCTCGTCGATGGACTCGGGCGTGATCACCAGCGGCGGCGCGATGATCATGGTATCGCCCACCGCGCGCATCACCAGGCCATTGCGGAAGCAGTGCTCGCGACAGAGCATGCCCGCCCCACCCTCGTACCGCGACCGCGTCTTCTTGTCGCGCACCAGCTCCAGCGCCGCCACCATGCCGACGCCACGGGTCTCGCCCACCAGCGGGTGGTCGGCCAGCTCCGCCCAGCGTTTCTGCAAATAGGGTGCCGTGGTGCTGCGAACCCGGTCGACGATGCCTTCGTCGCGCAGGATGCGGATGTTTTCCAGGGCCACGGCGGCCGCTACCGGATGCCCGGAATAGGTGAAGCCGTGATAGAACTCGCCGCCCTCGTCGAGCACCCTGACCACCTCGTCGCGCACCACCACGCCGCCCATGGGCACGTAGCCGGAGGTGAGCCCCTTGGCGATGGGCATGAGGTCCGGAGCGTTGCCGTAGTACTGGCTGCCGAACCATTCGCCGGTACGGCCGAAGCCGCAGATGACCTCGTCGGCGATGAAGAGGATGTCGTACTTGGCGAGGATCTGGCGCACCCGCGGCCAGTAGCTTTCCGGCGGCACGATCACCCCGCCGGCGCCCTGGATGGGCTCGGCGATAAAGGCGGCGACGCGCTCTTCCCCGACCTCGAGGATCTTCCGCTCCAGCTGATCGGCCGCCCAGATGCCGAACTCCTCGGGACTCATCTCGCCGCCTTCGCCGAACCAGTAGGGCTGCGGGATGTGCACGATGTCGGGCAGCAGACCGCCCTGCTCGTGCATCGCCGCCATGCCACCCAGGCTGGCCCCGGCCAGGGTCGAGCCGTGGTAACCGTTCCAGCGACCGATGACCACGCGCTTCTCCGGCTGCCCCTTGGTCGCCCAGTAATGGCGCACCAGGCGCAGCACGGTGTCGTTGGCCTCCGAGCCGGAACCGGTGAAGAACACGTGGTTCATGCCCTCCGGTGCCAGCTCGGCAATGGCCTTGGCCAGCTCCAGCGCCGGCGGGTGGGCGGTCTGGAAGAACAGGTTGTAGTAGGGCAGTTCGCGCATCTGGCGGCTAGCCGCCTCGACCAGCTCTTCCCGGCCGTAGCCGACGTTGACGCACCAGAGTCCGGCCATGCCGTCGAGGATGCGCTGACCCTCGCTGTCCCAGAGGTGCACGCCCTCGGCGCGAGTGATGATGCGCGCGCCCTTTTCGTTGAGCTGGCGATAGTCGGTGAAGGGCGCCAGCAGATGCCGGCGACTCAGGTCCTGCCAATGGGCGGTGGTAAAGGTGTTCACGAAGCCTCTCCTCGGATCGCGGTCAGACGCTGAGCAGCAGGAATTCCCGCTCCCAGGAACTGATCACGCGCTTGTAGTTCTCGTGTTCGGCGCGCTTCACCGCGACATAGCCGCGGGTGAAGCGACTCCCCAGATAGCGTTCCAGGGTGGCCGACTGCTCCATGCGCTCCAGGGCGGCTTCCAGGGTCAGCGGCAGGCGCAGGTTGCGACGCTCGTAGCCACGCCCCTGCACCGGCGCGCTGGGCGAGACGTTCTCGATCATGCCCAGATAGCCGCACAGCAGGCTGGCCGCCAGGGCCAGGTAGGGGTTGGCATCGGCGCCCGCCAGGCGATTCTCCACCCGGCGATTCTGCGGATCGGAATCCGGCACCCGCAGGCCCACGGTACGGTTCTCCTCGCCCCACTCCACGTTGACCGGCGCCGAGGTGTCGGGCAGGAAGCGGCGGAAGGAATTCACGTTTGGGGCGAACAGCGGCAGCGCCTCGGGAATGTACTTCTGCAGACCACCGATGTGGTGCAGGAAGAGTTCGCTCATGCTGCCATCGGGGTTGGAAAACACCGTCTTGCCGGTCTTGAGATCCACCACGCTCTGGTGCAGGTGCATGGCACTGCCGGGCTCGCCGGTCATGGGCTTGGCCATGAAGGTGGCGGTGACGTTATGCTTGAGCGCCGCCTCGCGCAGGGTGCGCTTGAAGACGAAGATCTGGTCGGCCAGGTGCAGCGGATCGCCATGGCGGAAGTTGATCTCCATCTGTGCGGTGCCTTCCTCGTGGATCAGGGTATCCAGATCCAGTTCCTGGGCCTCGCACCAGTCGTACATGTCTTCGAACAGCGGATCGAATTCGTTGGCGGCATCGATGGAAAAGGACTGGCGCCCGGTTTCCTGGCGCCCGGAGCGGCCTACCGGCGGCTGCAGCGGATAGTCGGGGTCGTCGCTGCGCTTGGTCAGGTAGAACTCCATTTCCGGTGCGACGATGGGCTGCCAGCCATGCTCGGCATAGAGCTTGAGCACCTTCTTGAGCAGGTTGCGCGGCGACAGCTCGATGGGGATGCCGCGCTTGTCGTAGGTGTCGTGGATCACCAGGGCGGTGGGCTCCAGTGCCCAGGGCACCAGGAACACCGCGCGATCGTCCGGGCGACAGTGCATATCGATGTCGGCCGGGTCGAGCAGTTCGTAGTAGATGTCGTCGTCGACATAGTCCCCGGTCACGCTCTGCAGGAGCACGCTCTCCGGCAGGCGCATGCCCTTTTCGTTGAGAAACTTGGCAGTGGGGGAAATCTTGCCGCGGGCGATGCCGGTCAGGTCGGCGACCAGGCATTCCACTTCGGTGATCTTGCGTTCTTTCAACCAGGCGGTGAGCCGGTCAAGCGGGGTGCTCATAAAGACCTCGAAGGTTCGAGCGGGGTGAACAGCATCAGCGCTCGGCAGCGCGCGCCTTGCAGGCCTTGCCGAACGCCTCGAATAAGGCGAGATAGACCGGGTGACTGCGCACCTTCCATTCCGGGTGCCACTGCACGCCGCAGGCGAAGGCGCGGGCCTCGCGGACCGAGACGGCTTCGATCAGGCCGTCGGGGGCCAGCGCCTCGGCGCGCAATCCTGGCGCCAGGCGGTCGATGCCCTGGCCATGGATGGAATTCACCTCGAAGCGCGCCGGCAGGCCGAGGGCCTCGAACAGGCCGCCCGGCTGGACCTCGACCGGATGGTGCAGGCCATAGTGCTCCTCCAGGGTCTCGCCGCGTTCGCGGTGGTCCATGAGGGAACCGACCTCGTGCACCTTCTGGTGCAGGCTGCCGCCAAAGGCCACGTTCATTTCCTGGAAGCCACGGCAGATGCCCAGCACCGGCACGCCTGCCGCCACGGCGGCGCGCAACAGCGGCAGGGTCACGGCATCGCGGGCCGCGTCATGCGGGGTGCCGGGCTCGCTGGGCGCACCCTGGTAGTGATGGGGCTCGACATTGGAGGGCGAACCGGTGAACAGCAGACCGTCCAGGCGCTCGAGCAGGGCCTCGGTGGCGATGAGGTCGGCCAGGGCCGGAATCACCAGCGGCATGCCCTCGGCGCCCTCCACCACCGCGCGCAGATATTTGTCACCGGCGATGTGAAAGGGATGCAGGCCTAGTTGCCTGGTACAGGCTGTGACACCTATGAGGGGCAGCGCGGACATGGGGCACCGGGTTGAACAGGAATCATCCGAGCCTAGTCTTGTTCGTTATTTTTCACAACCACCGGCAAAAAGTTTCGAGATTCTGCACAGAAGCGGCGAAACAGAGGTGTTTCAGCCCCTCCAAATGCGCCAAAAACAGGCGCCTGCGCACCACCTCCGAGCAGGGCTGCCTCCAGTTGACTTTGGTCCGCCTTTCGGATTGACTCCAGGGTGGTAACTCCGCTGATTGATATTTTTAACAGGGGCGCTGACAAAGCGTCGGAGCGCAGGCGAGACCGTACTCTCAGGTCGCTGTCGGATCGACAGCGGGCACTCGTGCCCTCACTGCGGTTGGCCCACTGGGCAAACAGGCGCATCAGGCGCTAACCGTTTTGTCGAGCGCAGCCAAAAGCAAAGGTGTTTCATCATGTCGGTACCCCCGCGTGCCGTTCGTTTGGATGAAGCGACCGACTTCCTCAGGGAACACCCTGAGGTCCAGTTCGTCGATCTTCTGATTGCGGATATGAATGGCGTGGTGCGTGGCAAACGCATCGAGCGCAACAATCTGCCCAAAGTCTTCGAGAAAGGAATCAACCTCCCCGCTTCGCTCTTCGCCCTCGACATCACCGGCTCCACCGTCGAAAGCACCGGTCTCGGCCTCGACATCGGCGACGCCGACCGCGTCTGCTTCCCCATCACCGACACCCTCTCCATGGAGCCCTGGCAGAAGCGCCCCACCGCGCAGCTGCTGATGACCATGCACGAGATGGAAGGCGAGCCCTTCTTCGCCGACCCCCGCGAAGTCCTGCGCCAGGTCGTCCAGCGTTTCGACGAGCTCGGCCTCACGGTCTGCGCCGCCTTCGAGCTGGAGTTCTATCTGATCGATCAGGAGAACATCAACGGCCGCCCGCAACCGCCACGTTCGCCCATTTCCGGCAAGCGCCCCCAGTCGGTCCAGGTCTACTCCATGGACGATCTGGACGAATACGCGGACTGCCTGCAGGACATCATCGACGGCGCCCGCGCCCAGGGCATTCCGGCCGACGCCATCGTCGCCGAATCGGCTCCGGCGCAATTCGAGGTCAACCTCAACCACGTCGCCGATCCGATCAAGGCCTGCGACTACGCCGTGCTGCTCAAGCGCCTGATCAAGAACGTCGCCTATGACCATGAGATGGACACCACCTTCATGGCCAAGCCCTACCCGGGCCAGGCGGGCAACGGCCTGCACGTGCATATCTCCCTGCTGGACAAGGAAGGCCGCAACATCTTTGCCGGCGAGGATCCCGAGCAGAACGCCGCATTGCGTCATGCCATCGGCGGTGTGCTCGAGACCCTACCCGCCTGCATGGCCTTTCTCTGCCCCAACGTGAACAGCTATCGCCGCTTCGGCTCGCAGTTCTTCGTGCCCAATGCGCCGAGCTGGGGCCTGGACAACCGCACCACCGCCCTGCGCGTCCCCACCGGCACGCCCGAGGCGCACCGCATCGAGCATCGGGTGGCCGGCGCCGACGCCAATCCCTACCTGCTGCTGGCCGGCGTCCTGGCCGGCGTGCACCATGGCCTGACCCGGCAGATCGAGCCCGGTCCGGTCACCGAGGGCAACTCCTACGAGCAGCACGAGCAGAGCCTGCCGAACAACCTGCGCGATGCCTTGCGTTACCTGGACGACAGCTCGGTGATGGCGGAGTACATCGATCCGAAGTACATCGACATCTTCGTCGCCTGCAAGGAACACGAGCTGGAGGAGTTCGAGCACTCCATCTCCGACCTCGAGTACAACTGGTACCTGCACACCGTATAAGCGCCAGCCTGCCGACCGGTCCCGCACCGGTCGGCAGGCTGTCCGGCGGTAATGCTGGCGCCCTGCGCGTGTTCACGCCCACGGCGCCCTTTCGATCCTTTCCCTTATCAGCCCACGACGACTCTGGACGGAGAGCCTCGCCATGACCACCCTCACCACGCCGCGTGCCGACGGCTTCCACATGCCGGCCGAATGGGCCGACCAGCGCCAGATCTGGATGGTCTGGCCCGAGCGCCCGGACAACTGGCGCCTGGGCGGCAAACCCGCCCAGGGCGCCTTCACTGCCGTCGCCCAGGCCATCGCCCATTTCGAGCCGGTCACCGTCGGCGCTTCGGCGCAGCAATACGAGAATGCCCGAGCCCGCCTGCAGCATCCGCATATCCGCGTGGTGGAAATCAGCAATGACGACGCCTGGTGTCGTGACACCGGCCCGACCTTCGTCAGCGATGGCCAGGGCGGCGTGCGCGGTGTGGACTGGAGCTTCAACGCCTGGGGTGGCCTGGATGGCGGCCTCTATTTCCCCTGGCAGCGCGATGACCAGGTGGCGGGCAAGATCCTGGCGATCGAGAACCTGCCCGGCTACCGCACCCCGGACTTCGTCCTCGAAGGCGGCTCCATCCATGTCGATGGCGAAGGCACCCTGATCACCACCGAGGAATGCCTGCTCAACGCCAATCGCAATCCGCACCTGGATCGCGAGACGATCGAGCGCTACCTGAGCGACTACCTGGCGGTGGACAAGGTCATCTGGCTGCCCCACGGTCTCTACAACGACGAGACCAACGGCCACGTGGACAACTTCTGCTGCTACGTGCGCCCGGGCGAGGTGCTGCTGAGCTGGTGCGACGACCAGGCCGATCCCAACTACAGCCGCTGCCGCGAGGCCCTGGCCGTGCTGGAACGCGAAACCGATGCCCGCGGCCGCACCTTCAAGGTGCATCGGATCGTTACTCCGGGCCCGCTGTTCGCCAGCGATGAGGAATGCCGTGAGGTGGATGCCTGCCTTGGCACTCAGCCACGCCGGGCCGGCGAGCGGCTGGCCGCGTCCTACGTCAACTTCCTGATCGTCAACGGCGGCATCATCGCCCCGACCTTTGGCGTCCCCGAGGATGCCGAGGCCCTTCGCACCCTGCAGGCCTGCTTCCCGGAGCACGAGGTGGTGCAGGTTCCCGGCCGCGAGATCCTGCTCGGCGGTGGCAACATCCACTGCATCACCCAGCAGCAGCCGACCGGTCGCTGATTTCCGGCGGAAACGAAAAAGCCCGTCTCGCGACGGGCTTTTTCTTGACCTGAGCGCGGCTTAGAGCAGCGGCAGGGTGTAGCTGACGATCAGACGGTTTTCGTCCTGATCACGCTGGGTAGCGGCCGGCAGGTCGGTACGCAGCATGGCGTTACGCCAGGTGAAGCCCAGACCTTTCAGCTGGCCTTCCGGGATGACGTAGCTGACGGTCAGGTCGCGTTCCCATTCCATGAAGTCGCTACCAGCGGAGGTGCGGATGTTATCGCCGCGCTGATAGATGACGCCAGCGGTCAGGCCTTTGACACCCAGCTGACCGAAGTCATAGGAGTAGCGAGCCTGCCAGGTGTCTTCGCCGGAACGGGTGAAGTTGTTGATCTGGATATCGGTGATGGTATAGGTCGAAGCACCACCGTTCTCGTTCAGATACGGGAAGTTGCTGTCGCCGCTGGTGCTCTGGTAGCCCAGGCCCAGGGTGTGACCATAGATGGAGTAGGTGAACAGGCCGCTGTAGAGACGGTTGTCCACTTCGCCACGGGTACGGGTGCCGCCGTAGTAGCCGCTGGCGCCGTACAGGGCAGCCTGGGTGTCGGCGTCCTTGTTGTTGCCGTCGCCCTTGCTGTTGAAGTAGCGCAGGTCGGTCTTGAAGGTGCCGTCGCCCAGCTTGACCGCGTGGGTCAGACCCAGGAAATGCTGGTTGTAGAAGTCTTCCAGCTGACCGAAGTAGTACTGCAGGGTCAGGTCTTTGGTGACCTTGTAGTCGGCGCCGACGAAGCGGAAATGGTCGCTGTTGCGACGCAGGGCGGCGGACTGGGCACCGTTGGAACCGGCGATGGACAGATCGTCTTCGTCGGTGGAGTTACGGTTCTTGGCGCGCTCGAGCTGGCCGGCGGTCAGGGTCACATCCTTGATGTCCTTGGACGTGATCTGGGTGCCCTGGTAGGTCTGCGGGAGCAAACGACCGTCGTTGAAGACCACGACCGGCAGCTTGGGCATCAGGGTGCCGTAGCGCAGTTCGGTCTCGGAGATCTTCATCTTGGCGGTAGCGCCAACGCTGGAGAATTCGTCAACGGAGCTGTTGTCGGTCTCACGCGGGAACATGGTACCCGGCTGGTTGGAGTTGGTGGCACGACCGGCATGGCCGCTGCCATCCAGGCGCAGGCCCAGCATGCCGATGGCGTCAACGCCGAAACCGACGGTGCCCTGGGTGAAGCCCGACTGATAGTTCAGCAGGAAGCCCTGACCCCACTCTTCAACCTTGGAGGGGTTCCGTGCAGCGTAGGAAGCCTCGTTACGGTTGTCGCTGTTGTAGTAGAAGTTGCGCAGGCTGAGGGTTGCTTTGCTGTCCTCGATGAAGCCGGCAGCGTTGGCAGCGGCAATGACGGACAGGTTCAGACAGGCCGCGGAGACCGCGACCACCAGTGGCTTCTTGACCATGTGTGCTCCAGGGGTGAATCGTTGTTATGCGGCCACCAGAGGTGTCAGCGCCTGCTGGTGGTATGCCCGACGGGCCGTGCGGAAGGGAAAGCTAGAGGGCTTTTGTTTCAATTTGGAGAATTATCCCGGGCCTGGTCGACTTTTAAGTTGCGACCTCCAGCACAGGGTCCCTGCCACCGTCTTCCACGTTGCGAAAGCTAATTGCAAAAAAGCATTTCGTCTAGCGATACCTGGGTGAAAACCCGCCCTGTGGTCTTCCGCTCTGACTGTTCGGTCATGACTCGAGGGAACCTGCGCTGCCCACCCCCTGGGAAAGGTTTGCCTTTTGCTGGGAAACCAGCCTTCCCAACCCAGCGCCGTGACGCTCTAGAGCGGGCGTTTCGAGGGATATTCGGCAACCTTCCAGCTAGCTACTTTTGCCCCGCGAGTCCTGAATTCAAATGAATTTCCGTTCTTCTTCAAGGACTTGTAATTTTTTGCGACTGAGCTGCCAGCCGATTTCCGCAGCAGTCGAGCGCTTTCGTTGCTGACTGGGCGCCACCTGCTTTGCAACAAAAGTCTTTCCAATCGGCGCGGTGACGCTTTTCAGCCTGCAGGCCAGGCGATGGCGGCACGCTGAAGCGAAAGATCGGCGAATGAAGGGAGACGATCGCGTGAACTTTGGAGAGGCCGGGCAGCCGCCCGGCTGGTAGGACAGCGGAGACGCGACGCGCGCAGCCGGCTGAATCGGCGGCCAGGCCATCCGGGATATCGCCGGGCCGCCTGGCAAAGGGACCTCAGCCCTGGACGATCTGATCCTTGCCCTGGCGCTTGGCCCGGTACATGGCTTCGTCAGCCCGGACATAAAGGGTGTCGAGGGACTCGTCGCCCTCGCGCAGGACGGTGACGCCCTGACTGATGGTGACCTTCAGCGGCCCCTCGGCAGTGGGCACCGCCAGTTGCCGCACGGCCCGTTGCAGGCGTCCGCCGATCTGCAGTGCCAGGTCGCTGTCGCAACCCGGCAGTAGCAGGGCGAATTCCTCGCCCCCGATACGGCCGAACAGATCGCCCCGGCGCGTGGTCTGGGCACCGCATTCGGCAACACGCTGTAACACTTGATCACCCATCTGGTGACCGAAGCGGTCGTTGATCTTCTTGAAGTCGTCGATGTCGAGCAGCAGGAAGGCCAGGGGCTCGCCTTCGTTCTGGGCGAATTCGAAGGCGCGCTGGGCGCTTTCGAAGAAATGCCTGCGGTTGCTGCTGCGCGTCAGCACATCGGTGGTGGCGAGCCGCTGCAGCTCTTCCTCCATGCGTTTCTTGTCGGTGATGTCTTCGGCGATGCCCACCACCAGCAGGGGCATGCCGGCTTCGCTGCGCTGGCTGACAAAGCACTTGTCGCTGAGCCAGCGGATCTCGCCGTCGGCGCGGATGATGCGGTACTCGCGCGACTCCACGGCACCCTGCTCGATCACCTGTTCCAGGGTGCGCTGAGCGTATTCCAGGTCGTCGGGATAGATGTTGTTGAGCCAGGTGCTGTAGTCGCTCAGGACCAGCGACTGGGAACGACCGAAGATCTGCTCGTAGGCGGGGCTGACATAGATGATCTGGCGGTTGCGCCAGTCCAGCGCCCAAAGTACGGCATTGACGCTTTCCAGCAGGGCGCTGAAGAGCTGCTCACGATCACGCAGGCGATCTGCCTCGGCCCGCGAGTGCAGGAGAGCCAGAAGATTCTCTTCCGGGGTGGGAAGAGCAGACAGTGGGGGTTGTTCATCCATATACAAATGCGCCTACGCGGGGTCCTGAGGGAGTTAGAGACAGCTGAAACCAGCCTGGTTCAATCCCCGCATAGGGCAGCCCACGGCTTCGGTGGGCTTTTGTGAAGCCTTTCTCAGGCGGTTCCGGCCGGCCGCAGGGAATAGGTTTTCAGCTGTTCGGCGAATTCGCGCAGGGACTGGATACCACTGGCTTCGGCCTCGCCGATCCACTGACGGGTCGCGGCCAGCATGTCATGGCCATTGGCACTCGTCCGGGCCCAGATCTGCTGCAGCGCCAGGCGCTTTTCGTAGATCAGCTTCAGCGCCTGGCTGTGTTCGAGCAGCTCGTCGATGCGCACCTGATGGCGGGCCTTGAGCAGGCTGGTCTCGCGGGCCAGCAGCCCCCTGGCACGGCGGAACAGCGGACGCTGGGAGGGCGTGGCGCTGACCCGCTCCTGCCGCAGCAGCGGGCCGATCACCTGCTTGCGATACTGGGCCATGATCTGGAAGCGGTTGTTGAGGATGGCCATGGCGGTGTCCATGTCCAGCTGCCCCTTGCCTTCGATGCGATGGGCGATGGGGGCGACGCGATTGACCTTGGCCAGGCGCAGCCAGGTGAACAGCTTGATCCAGGCCCAGCCCATGTCGAATTCCCAACGCTTGACCGACAGCTTGGCCGAGTTGGGATAGGTGTGGTGATTGTTGTGCAGCTCTTCGCCACCGATGACGATGCCCCAGGGGATGAGGTTGGTGGCGGCGTCGCGGCACTCGAAGTTGCGATAGCCCACGGCATGGCCGAGGCCATTGACCACACCCGCGGCCCAGAAGGGAATCCAGACCATCTGCACGGCCCAGACGGTGAGACCCAGGGCGCCGAACAGGGCGATGTCGATCAGCAGCATCAGCACCACGCCCATATTGCGGGTGCGCGGATTGGAATAGAGCTTGCGCTCGATCCAGTCGTCCGGACAGTTCTTGCCATAGATGCGCAGGGTATCGGCATTGTTGGCCTCGGCCTTGTACAGCTCGGCGCCGCGGCGGACCACGGTGGCCAGGCCCTTGTGCACCGGACTGTGCGGGTCCTCTTCGGTTTCGCACTTGGCGTGGTGCTTGCGGTGGATGGCGGTCCACTCGCGGGTGTTCATTGCCGTGGTCAGCCACAGCCAGAAGCGGAAGGCGTGCTTGAGCGCGGGATGCAGCTCCAGCGAGCGGTGGGCGGAGTAGCGATGCAGGTAGACGGTGACACTGACAATGGTCAGGTGGGTCAGCAGCAGGGTGACCACCACCAGTTGCCAGACCGACAGGTCGAGCAGGCCGTTGTAGCTCATGGACGCAGAGGACCTCGCGCGAGTTGTGTAGTGCAACTGTCACGGAAAGTTCAGTGAACAGGCGTTCGCGCATTATTGCCGGGGCGGGCGATAAATCCAGCCCTCCCTTTTGCTACACAACGTGTCCTTCACAGACTGCTAATTCTAAAAGTGAATAAACAAAGCATTATTAGCAATTTTAAGAAATAAAGATCGGCATCCTAAGATGGCCCACCTCTTCGCCCATCTCTGCCTCCGAGGACGCCATCCCATGAGCTCCGTTCCGTTCCGCAGCCTGGAAAACCAGGACGAAACCGCACTGCTCCGCGATATCCAGCAGGCTTTGCGCGGACTCAGGTTCGGCGCCATCGAGATCACCGTGCACAACGGGCAGGTGGTACAGATCGAGCGCAAGGAAAAATTCCGGCCCCAGAGCGGCCACACCAACAAGCACTGAGTTCTCGAGGTCAGCGGACGAGCGGGCAAGGTGCCCGCCAGACGGTGTCC
The DNA here is from genome assembly GCF_003057735.2 of Pseudomonas sp. RIT411. NCBI lineage: Bacteria > Pseudomonadati > Pseudomonadota > Gammaproteobacteria > Pseudomonadales > Pseudomonadaceae > Pseudomonas > Pseudomonas sp. RIT411. Next base: position 8,609 of record NZ_QBIZ02000014.1, on the reverse strand, counting down.
GGCATTCTCACGTCAAGGAGCCTTTTCATGTCGATTCGCCGTTTCGCCCTGGCCGCGCTGGCCGGTGCCCTGTTCGCCACCCAGGTCCACGCCGTTGAATTGCTCAACGTCTCTTACGATCCGACCCGCGAGCTCTACCAGCAGTACAACGCCGCCTTCGCCAAGCACTGGAAGGCCGAGACCGGCGAAGACGTGACCATCAAGAATTCCCATGGCGGCTCCGGCAAGCAGGCGCGCTCGGTGATCGATGGCCTGCAGGCGGATGTGGTGACCTTGGCGCTATCCGGCGATATCGATGCCCTCAACCTGCGCCAGCAGCTGGTCGACCCCAACTGGCAGAAGCGTCTGGCGGACAACAGCACCCCCTACACCTCGACCATCGTTTTCCTGGTGCGCAAGGGCAATCCCAAGGGCATCAAGGACTGGGACGACCTGGTGAAGAAGGACGTCCAGGTCATCACTCCCAATCCCAAGACCTCTGGCGGCGCCCGCTGGAACTTCCTCGCCGCCTGGGCCTATGCCAAGGCCAAGTACGGCAGCGATGCCGAGGCGCTCAAGTTCGTCACCGAGCTCTATCGCCACGCCCCGGTGCTGGATACCGGCGCACGCGGCGCCACCATCAGCTTCGTGCAGCGTCAGCTGGGCGACGTGCTGATCGCCTGGGAGAACGAAGCCTATCTGTCGCTCAAGGAAGAAGGCGGCGACCAGCTGGAGATCGTCACCCCGTCGCTGTCGATCCTGGCCGAGCCCCCGGTGGCGGTGGTGGACAAGGTGGTCGACAAGAAGGGCACCCGCAAGCAGGCCGAGGCCTATTTGCAGTATCTCTACAGCCTCGAGGGCCAGCGCATCGCCGCGCAGAACTTCTATCGTCCCCGCGATGCCAAGGTGGCGGCGGAATTCAAGGATCAGTTCAAGCCGGTCAAGCTGGTGACCATCGACCAGGAATTCGGCGGCTGGAAAGAGGCGCAGCCCAAGTACTTCGCCGACGGCGGGGTGTTCGACAAGATCTTCGCCGACATCAACAAATAGCGCCCTGGCCGGGACGGCTCACGCTGACCGGCCCGGAACAGGTATCGTTCCACCCCTCTGCGCCCTGGCGAATGCATCGCCGGGGCGCCTTGCAGAAGGACGTCTCATGTCTCGCCGTCTCTCCCCGGTCATACCCGGCTTCGGGTTGACCCTGGGATTCTCCCTGACCTACCTCGCGCTGATCGTGCTGATCCCGCTGGGCGCCATGTTCCTCCATGCCAGCCAGCTGACCCTCGGGCAGTTCTGGTCGCTGATCACCGGGCGCCAGGTGCTGGCCGCCTTGCAGCTGTCCTTTGGCACGGCCCTGCTCGCCGCCTTCGTCAATGGCATCCTCGGCACCCTGCTGGCCTGGGTGCTGGTGCGCTACGAATTCCCCGGGCGCAAGCTGATCGATGCCATGGTCGATCTGCCCTTCGCCCTGCCCACCGCGGTGGCCGGCATCGCCCTGACGGCCCTCTATGCGCCCAACGGCCTGATCGGTTCGCTGTTTCCCTTCAAGATCGCCTATACCCCGATCGGCATCACCCTGGCGCTGATCTTCGTCACCCTGCCCTTCGTGGTGCGCACCCTGCAGCCGGTGCTGGCGGACATCCCCAAGGAGATCGAGGAAGCCGCCACCTGCCTGGGCGCCCGCCCCTGGCAGGTGTTCCGCTACGTGCTGGTGCCGACCCTGCTGCCGGCCTGGCTGACCGGCTTCGCCCTGGCCTTCGCCCGCGGCGTGGGCGAGTACGGTTCGGTGGTGTTCATCGCCGGCAACATCCCGTTCAAGACCGAGATCCTGCCGCTGCTCATCGTCTCCAAGCTGGACCAGTACGACTACACCGGCGCCACCGGCATCGGCGTGTTCATGCTGCTGGTGTCCTTTGTCATGCTGCTGCTGATCAACATCCTGCAGCGCCGCATCCAGCCCAACATCTAAGGACGTCCGCATGAGCCTCATGACTTCCACCAAGGCCGATGCGCGCGCCAACAAGCAGCGCACCCCGGTGGCCATCGCGCTGATCGCCAGCGCCTGGCTGATCTTCCTGCTGGTCCTGGTGCTGCCGCTGTACATGGTGCTGAGCCAGGGCCTGGCCAACGGCATCGGTGCCTTCTGGGACGCCATCAGCGAACCGGATGCGATCTCTGCGCTCAAGCTGACGCTGTTCGCCACCGCCATCTCGGTGCCCCTCAACCTGGCCTTCGGACTGGCCGCGGCCTGGTGCGTCACCAAGTTCGAATTCACCGGCAAGAGCCTGCTGATCACCCTGATCGACCTGCCCTTCTCGGTCTCGCCGGTGATCGCCGGTCTCATCTATGTGCTGCTGTTCGGCGCCCAGGGGCTGCTGGGCCCCTATCTGCAGAGCGTCGATGTGCAGATCGTCTTTGCCGTGCCGGGCATCGTGCTGGCGACCATCTTCGTCACCTTTCCCTATGTGGCCCGCGAACTGATCCCGCTGATGCAGGAACAGGGCACCCAGGAAGAAGAGGCGGCGCGCCTGCTGGGCGCCAGTGGCTGGCAGCTGTTCTGGCACGTGACCCTGCCCAATGTGAAATGGGCGTTGATCTATGGCGTGGTGCTCTGTACCGCCCGAGCCATGGGCGAGTTCGGCGCGGTGTCGGTGGTCTCCGGCCATATCCGCGGCCTGACCAACACCCTGCCGCTGCACATCGAGATTCTCTACAACGAATACAACATCGTCGCCGCCTTCAGCGTGGCGATCCTGCTGCTGATGATGGCCCTGGTGATCCTGCTGCTGCGGCAGTGGAGCGAGAGTCGCCTGAGCCGCCAACTGCAGCACCGTGACGAGGAATAAGGCGCCATGAGTATCGAGATCCAGGGCATCAACAAGAGGTTTGGCGCCTTCCAGGCGCTCAAGGACATCAACCTGCACATCGAGAGTGGCGAGTTGGTCGCCCTGCTCGGCCCCTCGGGCTGCGGCAAGACCACCCTACTGCGCATCATCGCCGGCCTGGAAGCGCCGGACACCGGCAACATCGGCTTCCATGGCGAAGACGTCTCCGGGCGTGACGTGCGCGATCGCAACGTCGGCTTCGTCTTCCAGCACTACGCGCTGTTCCGCCACATGACGGTGTTCGACAACGTGGCCTTCGGCCTGCGCATGAAGCCGCGCCGCGAGCGGCCGAGCGAGGCGCAGATCGCCAGCAAGGTGCACGAACTGCTGAACATGGTGCAGCTCGACTGGCTGGCCGATCGCTATCCCGAGCAACTCTCCGGCGGTCAGCGCCAGCGCATCGCCCTGGCCCGAGCCCTGGCGGTGGAGCCCAAGATCCTGCTGCTCGACGAACCCTTCGGCGCCCTGGATGCCAAGGTGCGCAAGGAGCTGCGGCGCTGGCTGGCACGGCTGCATGAGGAGATCCACCTGACCTCAGTGTTCGTCACCCACGACCAAGAAGAAGCCATGGAGGTGGCCGACCGCATCGTGGTGATGAACAAGGGCCAGATCGAACAGGTCGGCTCGCCCGGCGAGGTCTACGAGCAGCCGGCGAGCGACTTCGTCTATCACTTCCTCGGCGACTCCAACCGCTTGGCCTTGGGCGAGCAGGAAGTGCTGTTCCGTCCGCACGAGGTGGAGCTGGAGCGTGAGCCGCGACCGGGTTACCACGCCGCCGAAGTGCGCGACATCCGGCCGCTGGGCGCCACCACCCGGGTCACCCTGAGAGTGCCGGAGCAGAGCGAGGTGATCGAGGTGGAACTGGTCAAGGACCACCCGGTGCTGGCCGGGCTGCAACGGGGTGCGCCGCTGCATTTCCTGCCGCGTACGCCCTGACCCGCCGCAGGCGGCTAAGACGAAAGTCGTAGCCGCCGGGACCAGACAGCGGTTGCAACCTCCGGAAAGCCGGCTCCATGATCGACGAAGCTGACAGCCGTCACACTTCGTCCTCGATCGAGCAAAATTACAAGGAGGTCGCATGCCCAGGCGCTGGCCCGTCGTGTTGTCGCTTCACCTGGCCAGCCTCGCGGCGGCCTTGCTGCTCTGGCAGGGGCTGGCGCTATCCACCGTTGCTGGCATGGGGCTGGTCCTGATGGCCGCCCTCTGGCCCTGGTTGCTGCTGCGCAAGCCCGAGGCACCACCCGCTTCCACCCAGTCTTTCGATGAACTGACCGGCGATCTCTCGCGCAGCACGGCGCGCAACGCCGTGGCCATCGCCGGCGTGGCCTTTGCCGCCCAGCAGCTGGCGGCTCGGGTCCAGTCCCAGGCCAGCACGGCCGCGCAGATTTCCAGCAGCGCCTCAGCCCTCACCCAGACCGAGCACGACAGCGCCGCCAGCGCCCGCCAGGCCCTGGTGGTGGCGCAGCAGGTGCACCAGCGCAGCGAGGCCGGTCAGGACGCCCTGAGTACGGCGATCGCCGCTATCCGTGCCCTAAGCGAGCACGCCCGCCAGAGCCGCGAACTGATCGCCGGCCTGAGTGCCCGCACCGACAAGATCCAGCAGGTCACCGAGGTCATCCAGGGCATCGCCAGCCAGACCAACCTGCTGGCGCTCAATGCCGCCATCGAGGCTGCCCGGGCCGGCGAGCACGGGCGCGGTTTCGCCGTGGTCGCCGACGAGGTCCGGGGCCTGGCGGCGCGGACCTCCAGCGCGACCGGCGAGGTGGGGCTGATCGTTGCCGACATCAGCCAGCAGACCGACGCCGTGGTGGCGCAGATCCAGCAACTGGCCCAGGCGCTGGAAGACGGCGTGCGCCAGGTCGAACGTACCGGCGAAGGCCTGCAGGAGATCGCCGAGCTGGCGCAGACCGCCGAGCGCCAGGCCGCGGACATCGCCCAGGGCACCTCGGCCAATCTCGCCCAGCTGGAAAGCCTGGCCCAGGCGGTGGAGCAGGTGCACAGCGATCTGGCCGACAGCGAGCGCCAGACCAGCCGGCTCAGCAGCGCCGCCGACGAACTGGTGGACATGGCCGAAGCCAGCAGCGAACGTCTGGCCGAGGTCGGCCTGGACAGCTATCACCAGCGCATCTTCGAACTGGCGCGCCAGGGCGCGGATGCCATCGGCCGGCGCTTCGAGGAAGACCTGGCCGCCGGGCGCATCACCCAGGACGCCCTCTTCGACCGCCAGTACCAGCCGGTGCCCGGCAGTCAGCCGGCCAAGTACCGCACCCGTTTCGACAGCTATACCGATGGCGTGCTACCGGCGATCCAGGAGCCGCTGCTGGATCAGCATCCCGGCCTAGTCTTCGCCATCGCCTGTACCCCGGAAGGCTATGTGCCCACCCACAACCGCGCCTTCGCCCATGCGCCCACCGACGACGTGGCGGTGGATACCGCGCGTAGTCGCAGCAAGCGCCTGTTCAGCGACCGCACCGGCAGGCGCTGCGGCAGCCATCAGCGCCGCCTGCTGTTGCAGACCTACATGAGAGACACCGGCGAGGTGATGCACGACCTTTCGGTGCCGATCCTGGTGAATGGCCGCCACTGGGGTGGACTGCGGCTGGGCTATCGCCCCGATACGGCGCGCTAGCCTAGCTTGAGCTGGGTGACGGCCAGCTGCCAGACCGCCGCCTCCAGCCCCAACATGCGCCCGGCCTTGTGCTCCAGCAGGGCTTCGAGGGACTCGCCCGGGGCGGGATCCGCCGCCTGCGCCGCCAGATGCAGGATCAGCGACGGCTTGGGCAACACGCCGTGCAGGCTGTGCACCGCGGCCACCAGTTCGCGCAACTCCAGGGGCAGTCGCCAGTGCCGCTGCAGTTCCGCGGAGAATTCCAGGCTGTAGCTCAGCAGCGCGCGTTCCAGCGCGGCTTCGTCGATGGCCCCACCGCCGTCGCACCAGCGCTGCACGCCCTGCAGCACGGCCAGCTCACCCAGGCGGTGCAGCAGGCCGGCGGTATAGCAGCGTTCGGCATCTTCGCGCACATAGCGCAGCGCCAGCAGCCGGGCGCAATCGGCGGCGCGCTGGGCGAGGTGCAGATAGCCCTCGGCGCGTCCGGCCAACAGCGGCTCGGCCAGGCGGGTTGCCCGCCGCAGGCTCAGGCCCAGGACCAGATTGAGGGTGAAGCCGACGCCCAGCCGCGGCAGGGCCTGGCTGAGTGTCTGGCAGGACTGGCCGACGCGCTGGGAGGCACTGTTGGCCGCGGCGATCAGGGTCGCCGTGACCAGCGGATCCTGGCCGAATTCGGTTTCCAGTTCGCCCAGGCTGCAGTTCTCGCTCTCGCGGCAGCGCTGGATGATGGCGGGCAGGTCGGCGAACAGCGGCACGGCGTCGATTTCGGCGGCCATGCGCTGCAGATGATCGTCCAGGGAGCCCAGGGCCGCGGCACTGGCTGCCTGAGAGGCGTCTCCGGCCGGCGGCAACAGACTGTGCAGGCGGCGCAACACCTCTTCCGCCGCATAGGGTTTGACCAGATAGGCCGTTGGTGCCAGGCGCAGGGCGGCGCGCACATAGGCGGCATCGGAATGGTCGGACAGCAGGATCACCGGCTGCAGCGGCTGGGCGCCGCGCTGGCGAATGCGCCGCAACAGGTCGAGGCCGTCGCAATCGGCCGGTCGCTCGACGATGATCAGGGCGCATCTCTTGCGCTGATCCAGTTCGGCGAGGGCCTGATAGCCATGGCCGTATTCATGCACCAGGGCATCGGCACGCACGGCCAGCACCAGCGACTTGAGCAGGTCACGGGTCCAGGGATTGGCGTCTACGATGAGTATCAGGGGCGGCATCCCAACCCACTCCTGCTTGAGGAAAGCGAAGCGGCGGATGATGCGGCAAAGCGAGGTTTGTGCCAAGCGTGTCACAAAAAAACCGCCCTCCAGGAGGGCGGTTTAGGCAGGACTCAGGCCAATTCGGCAAAACACTCGCCGATAATGGCCAAGCCGCGATCCAGCTCTTCGTCGCTGGCGGTCAGGGGCACCAGGATGCGCAGCACATTGCCGTAGCTGCCGCAGCTGAGCAGGATCAGGCCCTTCTGACGCGCCCGGACCACGATCTGACTGGTCAGCTCGGCATCGGGCTGCTCGATGTCGCCGCCCTTGCCCAGCTCCATGGCGATCATGGCGCCCAGGCCACGGACGTCGCAGATCTGCGCGTGCTGGGCGGCCAGTTCGCGCAGACCGGCGGTGAGGCGTTCGCCCACGGCCTTGGAGCGGTCCAGCAGGTTCTCTTCCTTGAAGGTCTCGATCACCGCCAGGGCCGCGGCGCAGGCGATGGGGCTGCCGGCGTAGGTGCCACCCAGGCCACCGGGGGTGACGGCATCCATCACCGTGGCGCGACCGGTCACGCCCGACAGCGGGAAGCCGCCGGCGATGGACTTGGCGAAGGTCACCAGGTCGGCGTCGACGCCCATCTGCTCCATGGCGAAGAAGGTGCCGGTCCGGCCGGCGCCGGACTGGACTTCATCGGCGATCAGCAGGATGCCGTGGGTGTCGCACAGGGTGCGCAGGCGCTGCATGAATTCCTTGGGCGCGGCATAGAAGCCGCCCTCGCCCTGCACCGGCTCGAGGATGATGGCGGCGATGTCGCCGGGGGCGGCATCGTTCTTGAAGATGCGCTCGACGCTGGCGATGGCGTCATCGACGCTGATGCCATGCAGTTCGCAGGGGTAGAGCGCGCGATAGACGCCGCCGGGCATCAGGCCCATGCCGGCCGAATAGGGCGCGACCTTGCCGGTCAGCGACAGGGTCATCATGGTGCGACCGTGGTAGGCGCTGGAGAAGGCGATGACGCCGGCACGCTGGGTGGCGGCGCGGGCGATCTTGACCGCGTTCTCCACGGCTTCGGAGCCGGAGTTGAACAGCGCGGTCTTTTTCGGGAAGTTGCCCGGCACCAGTTCGTTGAGCTTTTCGCAGACCTCGACATAGGGCTCGTAGGCCAGCACCTGGAAGCAGGTGTGGGAGACCTTGGTCAGCTGCTCCTGCACGGCCGCCACCACGCGCGGATGCAGGTGGCCGGTGTTGAGCACGGCGATGCCGCCGGCGAAGTCCAGGAATTCGTTGCCCTCGACGTCCCAGACCTTGGCGTTCTCCGCGCGGGCGACGAAGATCGGGTGGGTCTGGCCGACGCCACGGGCGACGGCGGCGCTGCGGCGGTGCATCAGGGAATCATTGGTGTGGCTCATTGCAGTCCTCGATGGCCGCTCATCGTGGCGGCCGGCTACGGGAAAGGCGCGGACCGGATTCCGGGCAGCATACGATGATCGACTGCCAACGGCCCGGCGTCCGCGCCGGGGGAAAGCTTTGGGTCAGGCTGAGGGTCTGTCGGGCTTCGACGATAGAGCCGTCTCAACCCAACCTACGGGTGCTGGTAGGTCGGGTTGAGCGCAGCGAAGCCCAACGAGGGCGATTAGACGCCCAGGCAGAGGTACTTGATCTCCAGGTATTCCTCGATGCCGTACTTGGAGCCTTCACGGCCCAGGCCCGAGGCCTTGACGCCGCCGAAGGGGGCGACCTCGTTGGAGATCAGGCCGGTGTTGATGCCGACCATGCCGTACTCCAGCGCCTCGGCCACGCGGAACACGCGGGACAGGTCGCGGGCATAGAAGTAGGAGGCCAGACCGAATTCGGTGTCGTTGGCCAGTTCGATGACCTCGGCCTCGTCCTTGAAGCGGAACAGCGGCGCCAGCGGGCCGAAGGTCTCTTCCTTGGACA